>NZ_JBIAIV010000008.1:0-235297 GCF_042871645.1 Streptomyces sp. NPDC005774
CCCGGACCACGAAACGTCCCCACCTGAGCTACCAGACCCGCAGCTCAACCGACCCCGGCACCCGCCGAGTCACCCGCACCATCGTGCTCCACCAGCTCACACCCCACACGGCTTAACTCATGGCCATTGCGGGTGGCTCCGTCGCGCCCATTCCCATGTCAACTTCCACACGTAGTGGTCGAGACTCGAGAATATCTGCGACGAGACTGCCTTCCGGTAGTAGGCAGACCAACCCCGAATGATCGGCGTCAGTGCACTCAGCATTCCTGCGGCGTTGGACCCGTACAGGCCCTTCACCTCTGCACTGAGCCTTTTCCGGATTCTCTTGATGGCATCCTTGTTCCATCTCGTCTTCGGCGTGAGTGCCTTCTTCCTGTCCACACCAGCGGTCTTACGGCCCGTGCTCAGCTGGGCCACCCTCCGAACACTCGTAAGAGTGTTGGAATGGCTTCGCAGCATGAGCTTCTGGAGATTCCTGGCTTTTGGCCAGTTCCCCTCTTCCACCGCTCTGAAGATCCTCTGCCTCAGTCGCCGCACCTCTTCCTCGCGCTGATTCCAATCAATCTGGTGCCAGAGCTGGGAAGCGTCCTCGGGTCCGTTCACCAGGTCGCGCGACGCGCCTGTCATGGTTCATCGCCTCCCTGGCGTCTAACTTGTCCCTCGGTTCTGGTTTCTTCGCAGTTTCACTTCAAGGCTCACCAGACCCACGTCTGCTCCCTTTCGGGCCGGGGACGAGCCCCGTATCCGGCGGGTTATACGGGATAACCCCGCTTTCCCCTTCCCTTTCGGGGGCCGGCTTTCGCTTTTTGGGTCTTCCTGTCCAGCTGAGGGATTCCGCTTCCCTTGCGGTCGGCCTACCAGGTTCCTGGACCTCGACTGGGTTTCCACGTTCCGCACCGTCAAGATGCGCTCGGGGAGGGTACCCTCTCTGCCCCGTGACCGGTGGTACTCACAACCTGCGGCTCCGAATCCGCAGGCTCACCTGATGCTCTTCCGCATCCAGGTCATCGACCGCCACCGTTGCTTGGTACCGGGCGGCTTACATTCACGAGGCTTTACATGAGGGTTCGCTCTCGCTCACCCGTCCGAACTACCCCTCGGTCTGTAGCGCCAGATACCTTGGCGCCCTTGGGCCTTGAGTGCCCAGCTTCACACCCCACCGTTGCCAGTGACGCATGTGGACATGGGATCGGGCCTTGAGCACTGGCCCGGGGGATCGCCGCGAGTCGCGGGCCCCCACTTGCACGGTGCGACCTCGTGTCGCACGCGGTAGTTGCAGCGGAGCTGCACAGCTCAAGACCTTACGGTCATTGACCTCATCACGGCACGGAACGACGAAAGGCATATAAGACGCATTGTTTCCATGACGGAGATGTGTACGTGGTCTTTGTGGCGAAGGTATCGGCGCGGGGTGTTCGACGACGAGACGCTGACGCGCTGCGAAGAGATCATGCGCACGGTGTGCGAGGACCTCGAGGCGGAGCCGAAGAAGCCCACCGGCGGACACGATCACGTCCACCTCCTGGTGCACCATCCGCCCAAGGTCGCCGTCTCCACGCCGGTCAGCAGCCTCAAGGGCGTCTCCGCCCGCCGGACACGGCTGGGGCACCTCCCGGCCGAAGGCCGGGGGAGAGTTCACCGGACAGGTCAACCGCGCCATCATGCACGAGCACTTGTGGTCGCCCTCGTATTTCTCCGCATCGTGCGGCGGAGCGCCGTTGGCGATCGTCCGTCAGTACATCGAGCAGCAAAAAGTCCGCTTTAAGATGCACGTCAGAGCAGTCCTGAGATGCATCCATCCCCGGCGTGAACGCCGGGGACTTCTGCAAGAGTCCTGGTAACCCGTGATGCCCCCGCGACACCCGCTCCCTTACTTCTTGGCGGCCGCTACTTCTTGGCGGCCGCCCACGCGTGCTGGGCGGCCAGGTCCGTCCTGAGCTCGGCGAGCTGGACGGCGACCGCGCTCGGTGCCGTGCCACCGCGGCCGTCGCGGGAGGCGAGGGCGCCGGGAACGTTGAGGACGGTGCGCACCTCGGGGGTGAGGTGGGCGGAGATCTTCGCGAACTGCTCGTCGGTCAGCTCGTCGAGCTCCTTGCCCTCGGCCTCGGCGGTCTTGACGCACTCGCCGGCGACCTCGTGCGCGACGCGGAACGGCACGCCCTGCTTGACCAGCCACTCGGCGATGTCGGTGGCCAGCGAGAACCCGGCCGGGGCCAGCTCCTCCATGCGCTCACGGTGCACGGTGAGGGTGGCCATCATCCCGGTGAAGGCCGGCAGCAGGATCTCCAGCTGGTCGATGGAGTCGAAGACCGGCTCCTTGTCCTCCTGGAGGTCGCGGTTGTACGCGAGCGGGAGGGCCTTGAGGGTGGCCATCAGGCCGGTCAGGTTGCCGATCAGCCGGCCCGACTTGCCGCGCGCCAGCTCCGCGATGTCGGGGTTCTTCTTCTGCGGCATGATCGACGAGCCGGTGGAGAAGGCGTCGTGCAGGGTCACGAAGGAGAACTCCTTCGTGTTCCAGATGATGACCTCCTCGGCGATCCGGGAGAGGTTCACCCCGATCATCGCGGTGATGAAGGCGAACTCGGCGACGAAGTCCCTCGATGCCGTGCCGTCGATGGAGTTGGCCGCGCTGCCGTGCTCGAAGCCGAGGTCGCGGGCCACCGCCTCGGGGTCCAGGCCGAGGCTGCTGCCGGCCAGTGCGCCCGAGCCGTACGGCGAGACCGCGGTCCGCTCGTCCCACTGACGCAGCCGCTCGGCGTCCCGGGACAGCGCCTGGACGTGGGCGAGGACGTGGTGGGCGAAGAGCACCGGCTGGGCGTGCTGGAGGTGGGTGCGGCCGGGCATCGCCACGTCCGGGTGGGCCTCGGCGAGGCCCACGAGGGCGTCCTGGAGTTCGACGATCAGGCCGCCGAGCGTACGGGCGTGATCCCGCAGGTACATCCGGAACAGGGTCGCGACCTGGTCGTTCCTCGAACGTCCGGCGCGCAGTTTGCCGCCGAGGTCGGGGCCGAGGCGCTCCAGCAGGCCGCGTTCCAGGGCGGTGTGCACGTCCTCGTCGGCGATGGTGCCGGTGAACGAGCCGTCGGCGACGTCCGCCTCCAGCCGGTCGAGGCCCTCGAGCATGCGGGTGAGCTCGTCCTCGGTGAGCAGGCCCGCCCCGTGCAGCACGCGCGCGTGCGCCCGCGAACCGGCGATGTCGTAGGGCGCGAGCCGCCAGTCGAAGTGGACGGACGCGGACAGCTTGGCCAGGGCCTCGGCGGGACCGTCGGCGAAACGGCCGCCCCAGAGCCGTACGTCACCGCTGTTGCTGCTCACTTGCGTTGCTCCTCGAAGACAGGCAGGTCAGGGATGTGCCACCGCCTCCTCACTCAGGCGCAGGAGAGTGAGGAGGCGGTGTCAGAGTAGTGCGTGACGGTTCGTCGGCCGGTCAGGCCGCCGGGGTCTGTCCGGGTCGGGCGATCCGGCGGTCGGACGGTCAGGCGAGGTCGCGCTTGGCGGCGATCTTCGACGACAGGCTGTAGATGTCGATGAAGCCCTTGGCCGCCGCCTGGTCGAACGTGTCGCCGGTGTCGTAGGTGGCGAGGTTGAAGTCGTACAGGGACGACTCGGAGCGCCGGCCGGTGACGACGGCCCGCCCGCCGTGCAGGGTCATCCGGACGTCGCCGTTGACGTGCTGGTTGGCCTCGGTGATGAAGCCGTCCAGGGCGCGCTTGAGCGGGGAGAACCACTGGCCGTCGTAGACCAGTTCGCCCCAGCGCTGCTCGACCTGGCGCTTGTAGCGGGCGAGTTCGCGCTCGACGGTGACGTTCTCCAGCTCCTGGTGGGCCGTGATCAGTGCGATGGCGCCGGGAGCCTCGTACACCTCGCGGGACTTGATGCCGACGAGGCGGTCCTCGACCATGTCGATCCGGCCGACGCCCTGGGCGCCCGCGCGCTCGTTGAGCTGCTGGATGGCCTGGAGGACGGTGACGGGCTTGCCGTCGACGGCGACCGGCACGCCCTCCTTGAAGGTGATGACGACCTCGTCGGCCTCGCGCGCCACGGCGGGGTTCTGCGTGTACTCGTAGACGTCCTCGATCGGCGCGTTCCAGATGTCCTCGAGGAAGCCTGTCTCGACGGCGCGGCCGAACACGTTCTGGTCGATGGAGTACGGCGACTTCTTCGTGGTCGCGATCGGCAGGCCCTTGGCCTCGCAGAAGGCGATGGCCTTGTCGCGGGTCATGGCGTAGTCGCGGACCGGGGCGATGCACTTCAGATCGGGGGCGAGGGCGACGATGCCGGCCTCGAAGCGGACCTGGTCGTTGCCCTTGCCGGTACAGCCGTGGGCGACGGTGGTGGCGCCGTGCTTCTGCGCGGCGGCGACGAGGTGCTTGACGATCGTCGGCCGGGACAGTGCGGAGACCAGCGGGTAGCGGTCCATGTAGAGGGCGTTGGCCTTGATCGCCGGGAGGCAGTACTCGTCGGCGAATTCGTCCTTGGCGTCCGCGACCTCGGCCTCGACGGCACCGCAGGCGAGCGCGCGCTTGCGGATGACGTCCAGGTCCTCGCCGCCCTGGCCGACGTCGACCGCAACGGCGATGACCTCGGCGCCCGTCTCCTCGGCGATCCAGCCGATGGCGACGGAGGTGTCCAGACCGCCCGAATAGGCGAGTACGACGCGCTCGGTCACGGGATTCTCCTTACAGTGCATTCGCTGATATGCATGAGTATGCAGGAGGATGCATGATTCGTCAATCCGGCTCCGTTCCGGAGGGTCCGACTCCCCTCGGAAGGGTCGATTCGGCACGGAGTGTGCGGAGTGTGCGGAGCCCTCCGCGCGGAGGGTGCGGAAACCGGGGCCGATTCGGCGGGTGGTTGAACGCGGGTAACCGCTTTCCCGTATCTCCCGCTGGACGCAGGCGCCGCGTCGGCACATCCGGGCCCTCCCCCACGGGCTCGCCCCCACGCACCCCGAGCCACCCCCGACCCGAGTGAGGCATTCCCATGTCCAGGGCCCTTCCGAAGTACAACAAGCGTCGCGTCGGCTTCATCGGCGGCGCTGCCGCGGTGGCGCTGTCCGGTGCGGTGATCGCCGGATCCGCCCTCGCCGGCGAGTCGTCCGACGGCAACGACACGAACGCCCGGACGCTCGCGGGACCCGGCACGATCAGCTGCCCCGCCGTCGCGCCGGAGCTTCCCGCGATCCCCGCCTCCGCTCAGGCCGAGGTCGACCGCAACCTCGGCCAACTCGACACCCAGATCACCGAAGCCAACCAGCGACTCGTCGACACCGTCGGCCAGGGCGGACCCAACTTCGTCCAGAACGCCATCCTCGGCCCCCTGGAGGACAAGCGCGTGGCCGCCATCAACCGCATCGCCACCGCCATCGGCCGCACCGCCGAACGCCCCGCCGGACTCGACTCCCTGGCCGCCTGCACGCTCGACGCGGAAGGCGCGGCGGAGGCGGGCGGGGAGGCCGGCGGCGACGACGGCGGGGAAGCCGCCACCCCACCTGCCGACGACGCCGGCCAAGGGGCGGACCAGGGCGACGCGGGCCAGGAGGGCGGCAACGGCGCGGACGACGCCGGGAACGCAGGCGCGGGCACGATCAGCTGCCCCGCCGTCGCGCCGGAGCTTCCCGCGATCCCCGCCTCCGCCCAGGCCGAGGTCGACCGCAACCTCGGCCAACTCGACACCCAGATCGCCGAAGCCAACCAGCGACTCGTCGACACCGTCGGCCAGGGCGGACCCAACTTCGTCCAGAACGCCATCCTCGGCCCCCTGGAGGACAAGCGCGTGGCCGCCATCAACCGCATCGCCACCGCCATCGGCCGCACCGCCGAACGCCCCGCCGGACTCGACTCCCTGGCCGCCTGCACGCTCACGAAGTGACGTGACAGGCGCCGTGGCCGCCCCGCGACACGCCGGCCGGGGCGGCCACGGGCGGGTCCCCGGCTCTGCCCGGAACCCGCGTCGGCCGCCGAAATCCTTAGACAGACAAACGAACTGTGTTCATACTCGGTGACCATGGGAAAAACCTATGAGCGCATAGACGGCCGCCTGCGTACATTCATCGAGGCGCAGCCGGTCTTCTTCACCGCCACCGCGCCCTTGTCCGCCGACGGCACGGTCAACCTCTCACCCAAGGGCCTCAAGGGGTCCTTCGCGGTCCTCGACGAACTCACCGTGGCCTACCTCGACTTCGCCGGTTCCACCGCCGAGACCATCGCCCATCTGCGGGAGAACGGCCGCATCACCCTGATGTGGTGCGCCTTCCAGGGGCCGCCCAACATCGTGCGCGTGCACGGCCGCGGGGAGCCCGTCTTCCGGGACGACCCGCGCTTTGTGGAGCTGCTCGTCCGCTTCCCCGGCATCGACCCGACGGCCCACGGCCTGCGCGCGATCGTCGTGGTGACCGCCGACCTCATCCGCGACACCTGCGGCTACGCCGTCCCCTTCATGGCGTACGAGGCGGACCGCGACCTGCACGGGAAGCGGTTCGCGCGCGAGGACGACGCCTCGCTGGACGCGTACTTCACCAAGAAGGAACACGTCGCGACGAGCCTCGACGGCCTCCCCGGGCTGCCCCTGCCACTGCCCCCGTCGCCGGAGCCGGAGCCGGAGCCGGAGCTTCCGGCGCCCCGGAAGACCGCGGCCACGGACGCGTCTTAGGCCTGCTGCGAAAGTCCGTCCCGCCTCCGGGTATCGCTGAACGCTCCCGGGTCACGGCACGTATGTGTGGGTCAAGGGCCAAGTCCCACGGAGGAACCGTGACCACCACGCTCGCAGGCGGACGTGCCGCCCGCCGCCAGACGATGCGCCGCATCCGTCCGCGCCGCTCCCCAGCCGTGCCCCTGCTGCTCGCCGTGGGGGCGGGCGCGGTGGCCGTGCTGTGGTTGTGGTGGAACAACACACCGTCCATCTCGGACACCACCGGCAGGATCATCGCCGCGGGCCGTATCACCGGCCTCCTGGCCGGCTATCTGATGGCCCTCGTGGTGCTGCAGATGGCCCGGGTGCCCGCACTGGAACGCCGGGTGGGCTCGGACCGGGTCGCCCGCTGGCACGCGATGAGCGGCCGCTACACCGTCAGCCTGGTCATCGCCCATGTCTTCCTCATCATGTGGGGCTACGCCCTCCAGGCGGGCAAGACCCTCGGCGACATCGTCCAGCAGACGATCACCTCGGTCGATCAGCTGCCGGACATGGGCAAGGCCGCCATCGGAACGGGTCTGCTGTTCCTGATCGCCTTCCTCTCGATCGGCCCGGTCCGCCGCAGGCTGCCGTACGACAGCTGGTACCACGTGCACCTGCTGACGTACGCGGCGATGTACCTGACGTTCTGGCACCAGATCACCACCGGCAACGAGTTCGCCGTGCAGCCGTCCGCGAAGACCTTCTGGTACGGGCTCTACGGAGTCGTCACCGCGCTGGTCCTCTGGTACCGGGTGCTCACCCCGATCCGGCTGAACCTGCGTCACAGGATGCGGGTCGAGGCGGTCATCGAGGAGACGCCGGGCATCGTGTCGGTGCTGATCGGCGGGCGCAAGCTGCACCGGATCGGCGCCGAGGCGGGGCAGTTCTTCCGCTGGCGGTTCCTGGCACCGGGGATGCGGTTCAGTTCCCACCCGTACTCGCTGTCGGCGGCGCCCCGTCCCGACATGCTGCGGATCACGGTGAAGGCGATCGGCGACCACACCTCCCGGCTGCGCGAGCTGGAGCCCGGCACCCGGGTGTGGGCGGAGGGCCCCTACGGGGCGCTGACCGCCCAGCGCCGCAGCCGCGGCAAGGTGCTGCTGGTCGCCGGTGGCGTGGGCATCACGCCGATGCGGGCCCTGTTCGAGACGCTGCCCGGCGCCTCCGGCGACATCACCCTGCTCTACCGGGCCAACACCACGCACGACCTGGCCCTGTGGAACGAGCTGGCCAAGATCGCCGACGAGCGCGGCGCCCGTCTGATGTACGCGGTGAACAGCCCCGACGGGGAGCGCCCCGACATCTCCGCGGACAGTCTGCGCCGCAAGATCCCCGACATCGACGACCACGACGTCTTCATGTGCGGCCCGCCCGGGTTCGCCCAGTCGGTCTACGACGCACTGCGCGGCGCCGGGGTCCCCGCCCGCCGTATCCACCACGAGTCGTTCGAGATGTGAGCGACGGGTCATCCATACCCATCAGGAGCTTGAGAAGCGATGAGGAAGAGTCACCCCGTCAGGCGTGCCGTGCTGGCCACCGCCGCCACCGTCTCCGGGATCGTGCTGCTGCTGACGCTGAAGCCCGGTTCCGACCAGGGCTCGGCGGACGCGGCCGGCGGCACGGTCCCGCCCGCGGCCGCGCAGTCCCCGCAGGGCGGCACCCAGGCCATCGCGAACGGCACCGTCACCGGTGACGCGGCCGACACCCAGTACGGCGCGGTACAAGTACGCCTGACCGTGAGCGGCGGGAAGATCACCAAGGCCGAGGCCGTCCAGTCCCCCAAGGGCGGCCAGAGCGACCAGATCAACGCCAACGCCGTACCCAGGCTCAACCAGGCCGCGGTCGCCGCGCAGAGCGGCGAGATCGACGCGGTGTCCGGCGCGACGTACACCAGCGCCGGCTACAAGAAGTCCCTGCAGTCCGCACTGGACAAGGCGAAGGCCGCCGGAGCGGCCGAGAACGGGAACGGGCAGGGCGGCGCGGGGAGCGCGCAGGCCCTCGGCGACGGCACCGTCACCGGTGACGCGGCCGACACCCAGTACGGCGCGGTACAAGTACGCCTGACCGTGAGCGGCGGGAAGATCACCAAGGCCGAGGCCGTCCAGTCCCCCAAGGGCGGCCAGAGCGACCAGATCAACGCCAACGCCGTACCCAGGCTCAACCAGGCCGCGGTCGCGGCCGGCGGCGCGGACGTCGACGCGGTGTCCGGCGCGACGTACACCAGCGCCGGCTACAAGAAGTCCCTGCAGTCCGCACTGGACAAGGCGAAGGCCGCCGGAGCGGCCGAAGCCGCCGAGAGCGGTGGCGGCTCCGCCGCGGACGCGTCCGCCGGCAGCGGTTCCGCCGGTGACGGTTCCGCCGGGAGCGGGCAGGACGGAGCCGGGGGGAACGCCCCGGCCGCCCTCAAGGACGGCGCCGTCACAGGTGACGCGGTGCAGACGGAGTACGGAGCCGTGCAGGTCCGGATCACCGTCGAGGGCGGGAAGATCACCAAGGCCGTGGCCGTGCAGGCGCCCAAGGGCGGCCAGAGCGACCGGGTCACCAACCAGTCCGTCCCGAGGCTCAACCAGGCCGTCGTGAAGTCCGGCGGCGCGGACGTCGACGCCGTGTCGGGCGCCACGTACACCAGCGCCGGGTACAAGAAGTCGCTGCAGTCCGCACTGGACAAGGCCGGTGGCTGAGACGGTGGCCGAGTCCGCACAGGCTCCCGCCGCGGTGCGTCGTACGGAGGAGACGATGGGTACCGTCTTCTCCTTCGACGTCCGCGGCGGGCAACCCGCCGCTGTGCACGCGGCGTTGGAGGACGCGGCCGCCGGACTGCGCCGCGTCGACGAGGTGTTCAGCACCTACCGGGACGACTCGCAGATCTCGCGGCTCGCGCGCGGCGAGCTGACGGTCGGGGAGTGCGACCCCGAGGTCGCCGAGGTGCTGGAGCTGGCCGCGGAGGCGGAACGGGTGAGCGACGGCTGGTTCAGCACCCGCTACCGGGGCGGGCTCGACCCGACCGGCATCGTCAAGGGCTGGGCCACCGAGCGGGCCGCACGACGGCTCGCGGAGGCCGGGGCGGTCGGCGTGAGTCTCAACGGCGGCGGTGACGTGCAGTTGCTGGGGACGCCGGGCGCCGGGCGGCCGTGGCGGGTGGGCGTGTCGGACCCGCTCCGTCCGGGCGGCCTGGCGGCCGTCGTCTCCGCCGCCGGGACCGACGAGCTGGCCGTCGCCACCTCGGGCACCGCCGAGCGCGGCGATCACATCGTCGATCCGCGCACCGGCCGCTCCGCCGTGACCGACCTGGTCGCGGTGACGGTGGTGGCGCCCCGGCTGACCTGGGCCGACTGCTGGGCCACGGCCGCCTTCGCGATGGGGTCCCGGGAGGGGCTCGCATGGCTGGAGACGCTGCCGGACGTGGAGGCGCTGCTGATCACCGCGGGCGACGAGGTGCGCTGCACGGGGGGCCTGGCGTCCCGGCTGGGGTGATTCCCGACCGGTGCCGGGGGACGCCGAGGCCGTCCGCACGGGGGCCGCGGGCAGCCGCGCGGCCCCTTTCAGTTCCCGTTCTGCTCAGTTCCCGTTCTGCTCAGTTCCCGTTCTGCTCAGTTCCCGTTCTGCGCCAGTCGCAGCATGTGCTCGGCCAGGGCCTGCCCGCCCGCCGGGTCGCGGCTGATCAGCATGAGGGTGTCGTCGCCGGCGATGGTCCCCAGGATGTCGTGCAGTTCGGCCTGGTCGATCGCCGAGGCCAGGAACTGGGCGGCGCCGGGCGGGGTGCGCAGGACGACGAGATTGGCGGACGCCTCCGCGGAGATCAGCAGTTCCTGGGAGAGCCGCCGCATCCGCTCCTCCTTGGCGGACTCCCCCAGCGGTGCGCGCGGGGTGCGGAAGCCGCCCTCGCTCGGCACCGCGTAGATGAGGTCGCCGTCGGTGTCACGGATCTTCACTGCGTTCAGCTCGTCCAGGTCCCGGGAGAGCGTCGCCTGGGTGACGGTCAGTCCGTGGTCGGCGAGCAGCTTCGCCAACTGGCTCTGGGAGCGCACTGGTTGTCGGTTGAGGATGTCCACGATCCGGCGGTGGCGCGCGGTGCGGGTCTGCGGTACGGCAGGCCCGGCAGGCTGTCCGTGGTCCTGATCGTGGCTCATCGTCATCGTCGTCTCATTCTCCGGTTGTCCTCTGGGGCGTTCTTCGGCTTGTGGTGCGGTGCTCGCCCCGGTGCGTGGTCCGGCTCACCGTCCGGCTCGTCCTTCCCCGTCCGCCGCCCGGCCGACCGCGTCCAGGATGCCGGGCAGCGCCCCGAGGAAGGCGTCCACCGCGTCGTCCCCGAGGATCAGCGGCGGCATGAGCCGTACGACGTCGGGGGCGGGCGCGTTCACCAGGAAACCGGCGTCCTGAGCCGCCTGTTGCGCCTGGGGCGCGAGCGGTTCGGTGAGCACGATACCCAGGAGGAGGCCGGCGCCCCGGACATGGCTGATCAGCGGGTTGCCGAGGGCCTCGATCCCGTCGCGGAGTCGCTCGCCCTGCCGCTTGACGTTCTCGAGCAGTCCTTCGCTCTCGATGGTGTTGAGGACGGCGAGCCCGGCGGCGCAGGCGACCGGGTTGCCCCCGAAGGTCGTGCCGTGCTGGCCGGGGTGCAGCAGGTCCGCGGCGCGGCCGAAGGCGACGGTCGCGCCGATCGGCAGCCCGCCGCCGAGTCCCTTGGCGAGGGTGACGACGTCGGGCAGGACGCCTTCGTGGGCCTGGTACTCGAACCAGTTGCCGGTGCGGCCGATGCCGGTCTGCACCTCGTCCAGGACGAGCAGCGCGCCCGTGGCGGCCGTGATGGCGCGGGCGGCCTTCAGATAGCCGGGCGGGGGGACCACGACCCCGTTCTCGCCCTGGATCGGCTCGATGACGACCAGCGCCGTGTCCGCGGTGACCGCGGCGGCCAGGGCCTGCGCGTCACCGTAGGGGACGTGGGTGACGTCCCCGGGCAGCGGTGCGAACGGCTCCCGCTTGCCCGGCTGGCCGGTCAGCGCGAGGGCGCCCATGGTGCGGCCGTGGAAGCCGCCGTCGGTGGCGACCATGTGGGCCCGGCCGGTCAGCCGTCCGATCTTGAACGCGGCTTCGTTGGCCTCCGCGCCCGAGTTGCAGAAGTACACCCGGCCGTCACGGCCGAAGAGCCGCAGGAGCCGTTCGGCGAGCGCGACGGGCGGCTCGGCGACGTACAGGTTGGAGACGTGACCCAGGGAGGCGATCTGCCGGCTGACGGCCTCGACGACGGCAGGGTGGGCGTGGCCGAGTGCGTTGACGGCGATCCCGCCGACGAAGTCGGTGTATTCCTTGCCGTCGGCGTCGCGGACGGTGGTACCCGCGCCGCTGACCAGGGACAGCTTCGGCGTGCCGTAGTTGTTCATGAGCGCGCCCTGCCACCGCGCGCTCAGCTCCTCGTTGCTCACGATTCCCCCTGTGCGTGCGGTGTCTCGTCCTGTGCGGGTCCGGCCACGGTGTCCTCGTCGGGGACGACCATGGTGCCGATGCCTTCGTCGGTGAAGATCTCCAGCAGGATCGAGTGCTGGACCCGGCCGTCGATGACGCGGGCGGTGGTCACTCCGTTGCGCACGGCGTGCAGGCAGCCCTCCATCTTCGGCACCATGCCCGAGGACAGCTCCGGCAGGAGCTTCTCGAGCTGGGACGCGGTGAGACGGCTGATCACCTCGTCGGAGTTCGGCCAGTCCTCGTAGAGCCCCTCGACGTCGGTGAGGACCATGAGGGTCTCGGCGTCCAGAGCAGCAGCGAGTGCCGCAGCCGCCGTATCAGCATTGACGTTGTAGACATGGTGGTCGTCCTGGGAACGGGCGATCGACGAGACGACCGGGATACGGCCGTCGGCCAGCAGGGCCTCGATGGCCCCGGTGTCGATCTCGGTGATCTCCCCGACCCGTCCGATGTCGACGAACTCCCCGTCGATCTCGGGCCGGTGCCGGGTCGCGGTGATGGTGTGCGCGTCCTCGCCGGTGAGGCCGACGGCGAAGGGCCCGTGCCGGTTGAGCAGCCCGACCAGTTCGCGCTGCACCTGTCCGGCCAGCACCATCCGTACGACGTCCATGGCGTCCTCGGTGGTCACCCTGAGGCCGGCCTTGAACTCGCTGACGATGCCGTGCCGGTCGAGCGCGGCGCTGATCTGCGGGCCGCCGCCGTGCACGACGACCGGCTTGAGGCCGGCGTGCCGCAGGAAGACCACGTCCTGGGCGAAGGCGTTCTTCAGTTCCTCGTCCACCATGGCGTTGCCGCCGAACTTGATGACGACGGTCTTCCCGTGGTGCCGGGTCAGCCAGGGCAGCGCCTCGATGAGGATCTGCGCCTTGGGCAGGGCGGTGTGCTTGCGGGTGGCGCTCACGACGAGTACGCGCTGTTCTCGTGGACGTAGTCGGCGGTGAGGTCGTTGGTCCAGATGGTGGCGGTCGCGTCCCCGGCGCCCAGGTCGGCGACGATGTGGACCTCGCGGTAGCGCATGTCGACCTTGTCGCGGTCCTCGCCGACGCCGCCGTTCTTGCACACCCAGACGCCGTTGATGGCGACGTCGAGCGCGTCGGGCTCGAAGGCGGCCTTCGTCGTGCCGATCGCGGAGAGCACCCGGCCCCAGTTGGGGTCCTCGCCGTGGATGGCGCACTTGAGGAGGTTGTTGCGGGCGATGGAGCGGCCCACCTCGACGGCGTCGTCCTCGGTCGCGGCGCCCACCACCTCGACCTTGATGTCCTTGCTGGCGCCCTCGGCGTCACGGATGAGCTGCTGGCCGAGGTCGTCGCAGACGGCGCGTACGGCCTCGGCGAACTCCTCGTACCCGGGGGTGACGCCGGCGGCGCCGGAGGCGAGCAGCAGCACGGTGTCGTTGGTGGACATGCAGCCGTCGGAGTCGACGCGGTCGAAGGTGACCCGGGTCGCGGCGCGCAGGGCCCGGTCCAGTGCCCCGGCCTCGACGTCGGCGTCGGTGGTGAGGACGACCAGCATGGTGGCGAGGCCGGGGGCGAGCATGCCGGCGCCCTTGGCCATGCCGCCGACGGTCCAACCCTCCCTGGTCACGACGGACGTCTTGTGCACGCTGTCCGTGGTCTTGATGGCGATGGCGGCCTTCTCACCGCCGTGCTCGGACAGCCGGCCCGCGGCCGTCCCGACTCCCGGGAGCAGCTTGTCCATGGGGAGGGTGACGCCGATGAGCCCGGTGGAGCAGACGGCGATCTCGCCCGCGCCGGCCCCGAGCACCTCGGCGGCCTTCTCCGCGGTGGCGTGGGTGTCCTGGAAGCCCTTCGGCCCCGTACAGGCGTTGGCACCGCCGGAGTTGAGGACGACGGCGGCGACCTGGCCGCTCTTCAGTACCTGCTCGGACCAGAGCACGGGTGCGGCCTTGACGCGGTTGGAGGTGAAGACGCCCGCGGCGGCGCGGCGCGGTCCGTTGTTGACCACGAGGGCCAGGTCCGGGTTGCCGTTCTCCTTGATCCCGGCGGCGATGCCCGCCGCCGTGAATCCCTTTGCTGCCGTCACACTCACGGCGCGACTCCGATCGTCGTCAGTCCGGTGGACTCGTCGAGCCCGAGGGCGATGTTCATGCTCTGCAGAGCGCCGCCCGCGGTGCCCTTGGTGAGGTTGTCGATGGCGCTGATCGCGATGATCCGCCCCGCGGCCCCGTCGTACGCGACCTGGATCTGAACGGCGTTGGAACCGTAAACGGACGCCGTCGCGGGCCACTGGCCCTCGGGGAGGAGGCGGACGAAGGGTTCGTCGGCGAACGCCTTCTCGTAGGCGGTCCGGACGGACTCGGCGGTGACGCCGGGCCGGGCCTTCGCGGTGCAGGTGGCCAGGATGCCGCGGGGCATCGGCGCGAGTGTCGGCGTGAAGGAGACGGAGACCCGCTCCCCCGCCGCCGCGCTGAGGTTCTGGATCATCTCGGGGGTGTGCCGGTGGCCGCCGCCGACGCCGTACGGCGACATCGACCCCATGACCTCACTGCCCAGCAGGTGCGGTTTGGCCGCCTTGCCCGCGCCGGAGGTGCCGGAGGCGGCGACGATCACCGCCTCGGCCTCGGCGAGGCCCGCCGCGTACGCGGGGAACAGGGCGAGCGAGACGGCGGTCGGGTAGCAACCGGGCACCGCGATGCGCTTGGACCCCTCCAGCGCGGCGCGGCCACCCGGCAGTTCGGGCAGGCCGTAGGGCCAGGTGCCGGCGTGCGGGGAGCCGTAGAACTTCTCCCAGTCGACGGCGTCGGCGAGCCGGTGGTCGGCGCCCATGTCGACGACGAGCACCTCCGGACCGAGCTGCTCGGCGACGGCGGCGGACTGCCCGTGCGGCAGCGCGAGGAAGACCACGTCATGCCGCCGGCCCTGCCCGGCGAGCACCTCGGCGGTGGTCGGCTCCAGCACCCGCTCGGCGAGCGGCACCAGATGCGGCTGCAGGCTCCCGAGCCGCTGCCCGGCATTGGAGTTCCCGGTCAGCGCACCGATCTCCACCCCCGGGTGCGCGAGCAGCAGCCTCAGGAGCTCCCCGCCCGCATATCCACTGGCCCCGGCCACAGCTACTCGTACGCTCACGGAAACCTCCTCCTCGACGGCATGACTATACGTATAGCCGCAGGTTTATGCAATGGGGGTCGAGCTGCCTGCCCGTGCCGGGTGTGACCGAGTTCTTGAGGTGGCCCGTGAGCGGTCGAGCCGGCCCGCAGGTGAGCCGGGGCCCCGGCGGACCTGCCCGGCTTTCGGAACCAGGCCGATACGCCCCCGCACCCCCGCGTACCCTCTTCCCCGTGCCTGCCCCGTCCCCGCATCACGTCGCCGTCCTCGTGCTCGAGGGTGCGAAGCCTCTCGATGTCGGTATTCCCGCGCAGGTGTTCACGACCCGCGCGAGCATGCCGTACGAGGTGCGGGTGTGCGGCGCGGAATCCGGTCTCGTGACCGGCGGCGACGGCCTGTCGTACTACGTCGCCCACGGCCTCCACGCACTTGAGTGGGCCGACATCGTCTTCGTCCCCGGCTACCGGTTCCCGGACCGCGACGACCCGCCGCAGGCCGTCGTCGACGCGCTGATCGGCGCCCACGACCGGGGCGCGCGGCTCGCCGCCATCTCGACGGGCGCCTTCGCGCTCGCCGCCACGGGCCTGCTCGACGGCAAGCGCGCCACGACGCACTGGCATTACACGCGGGCACTCGCGGCGAAGCATCCGCTCGTCCAGGTCGACGAGAACGTTCTGTTCGTCGACGAGGGCAGCGTGCTGACGTCGGCCGGCGCCGCCTCGGGCATCGACCTGTGCCTGCACATTCTGCGCGGCGACCTCGGGGTGGCCGCGTCGAACCACGCGGCCAGGCGCTTGGTGGCGGCCCCCTACCGCAGCGGCGGTCAGGCGCAGTACGTACCGCGCAGCGTGCCCGAGCCGCTCGGCGAGCGGTTCGCCGCCACCCGGGAGTGGGCGCTGCACCGGCTCGGCGAGGCCCTCACCCTTGAAGCGCTCGCCCGGCACGCGGCGGTGTCGCCGCGCACGTTCTCGCGGCGCTTCGTCGAGGACACGGGATACACGCCGATGCAGTGGGTCATGCGCGCCCGCATCGACGTGGCCCGCGAACTGCTCGAGCGTTCGCAGCGGAGCGTCGAGCAGATCGCCGCCGACGTCGGTCTCGGCACCGGTGCGAATCTGCGGCTGCACTTCCATCGCATCCTCGGCACCACGCCGAGCGAGTACCGGCGCACCTTCGCCCAGGGGCAGTAGCCCGCCACCACCACATGGCGCGATCCTTTCGGACCGTGGCGATCACGCCGCTGTCACCGGCGGACGCCGCACGCGAACCTGGTGGCGAACCCGAAGGGACAGCACTCATGACTCGCATCGCCATCAACGGATTCGGCCGCATCGGACGCAATGTGCTGCGCGCGCTGCTCGAACGCGACAGCGACCTGGAGGTCGTCGCCGTCAACGACCTCACGGAGCCCGCCACCCTCGCGCGGCTGCTCGCCTACGACACGACGGCGGGCCGGCTCGGCCGCCCGGTGAATGCCGACGGGGACGCCCTCGTCGTCGACGGCCGTCGCATCACCGTGCTCGCCGAGCGTGAACCGGCGCGGCTGCCATGGGCCGAGCTCGGCGTCGACATCGTGCTCGAGGCGACCGGCCGCTTCACGTCGGCCACGGCCGCCCGCGCCCACATCGACGCGGGCGCGAAAAGGGTACTCATCAGCGCGCCGGCGGACGGCGCCGATGTCACACTCGCGTTCGGTGTCAACAGCGACGCGTACGACCCGGCGGTGCACACGATCGTCTCGAACGCCTCGTGCACGACCAACGCCCTCGCGCCGCTGGCCGCGGTACTCGACGACCTCGCCGGCATCGAGCACGGCTTCATGACGACGGTGCACGCCTACACACAGGAGCAGAACCTGCAGGACGGTCCGCACCGCGACGCCCGCCGTGCCCGCTCCGCCGCTGTCAACATCGTGCCGACCACGACCGGCGCCGCCAAGGCGATCGGCCTCGTGCTGCCGAACCTCGACGGCAAGCTGTCGGGCGACTCGATCCGCGTACCGGTTCCGGTGGGATCGATCGTCGAACTCAACACGGCCGTCGCCCGCGACGTGACGCGTGAGGACGTGCTGGCGGCGTACCGCGCCGCGGCGGAGGGGCCACTCGCCGGCATCCTCGAGTACTCGGACGACCCGCTCGTGTCGTCCGACATCACGGGCAATCCGGCCTCGTCGATCTTCGACTCGGCCCTCACCCGCGTCGACGGCCGCCACGTCAAGGTGGTCGCCTGGTACGACAACGAGTGGGGCTTCTCGAACCGCGTGATCGACACGCTCGAACTCCTCGCCACCGGCTGACCGGAAACCGGGGCGGCCCTGCTTCGGAGGCCTCGCCGCCCAGCACCTCCTGTGAGCGCACTGGTCGGCCGGCCGGGCCGACCAGTGCGCTCGGCCACCCCCGGTCCTGCGCTTGCTCCGGCCGGCCCGCCCCAGGCTGTCGGTACGGTGGGTTCGAGCGTTCCGGCTTGCCGGGGCCGGCGCCGGTGCAGCCGCTCTGTGCCGGACATTGGTCCGCCCCACGCTGAGCGTTGTACTTGTCCGGAGGTGCCAGGCAGGGCGCTCAGTCACGTCAGGGTGACCCGCATCCCGCCCTTGGCCAGGACATCGAGCACGTCGGCGAACAGGTCGTACGGCCGACCGCCCGGCGTCAGGACGCGGGACAGGTGGGAGCGCGCGATCGCAGCGTCCCGCCAGAGCAGGGTCGCGGAAGAGGTGTAGCCGAAGGTGCCGCGCAGGCAGTCGGCGAGGGCATCCAGGCAGCCGCCGAAGTAGCCGCCCGGTCCGTTCGCCGCCTCGCCGAGCGCCAGGTAGAGGCCCGGTTCGTCGGTGATCCGCCGGCCGTCGAGTTCGTAGGCGTGGGCAGCCGGCCGGTCCCGATGCATACGGCGGCAGGCCCGGTCCCGGACGAGGTCGAGCCAGACTTCGCGATGCCGCGTATCGAGTCCACCCCAGGCGCCAGGAGTGTCCGGCGGCCCGGCGAGCCATTGATCCCAGACGGATTGAGCGTAGGGCGGAACGGGTGTGAAGGAGTCTCCGTCCAGCTCCAGGTCGATCAGGTCCGTCCCACAGGAGGACGGCCCCCAGTCGCGGACGGTGGCCCATAGCAACCGCTCGGTGAGCGGCTCGCCCCGGACGTCCCGTATCTCCAGCGCGGCCTGTTCCAGGTCCAGCGCCCGCCGGGTGCCCGTCCTCAGTGCCGTTCGCAGTCGATCACCCTGGGCCAGCCCTCGCAGGACAAGTGGGGGCGCCGCTCTCTCCGTCGGCAGGACGCGGGCGAATTCCCGGCAGGAGCCCAGCCACCGGCTTCCGTCATGGACGCGGACGGGGCCCCGACACCCCTCGGGCGGGCCTTCGTAGTCGTCCCGGCCGGTGAGTACGAGGCTGTCCGAGCCGGGAAGCAGCCCGAGGCTCTCCGTGTCCTCCAGCAGCCAGGGTTCGAGGGCTCCGTCATCCGGTACCAGCCACACCCTGCTGCCCACCTGGCCCCGCACGTCGTCACCTTCCGGGACCCAGCCGAGCAGTTCGTACGTCCCGCGCCGGGGCTCACTGAACAGCCCGTCCACTCCCTCGCACACACCCCAGACGTGGCCATGGTGGGTGTCCGTGAGCGCGTACCTCTCGCGCCCTCTATGGTCTCTTCCTCCGCGCATCGGAGGAATCATGCCCGCACCGGGACTTGCCGGCGAAGTCCATTTCCCGCAATGGGCCGAGGTGACTCAAGGCCGTGCACTCCAACGGGCGTGGTGACCCGAGCCGGCGGGGATGAGCGATGGGCGTGCAGGCCGGACAGTTACAGGTGGAGGACGAGGCCCGACAACACGGCAAGCGGCAGCGACGGGTTGGCCGCCGCCGCTTCCACCACCTGCCGGTCGGCGTCGGTGAGCAGGTCCACGACGACCGGCGGCGGGAGGGCCGGACGGCCGGCGGCTATGGGTCTCGCCTGCCTGTCCGCCAGGCAGGCGAGCAACGCTCGGGCTGGTGCGTTCCGGTGCCGGGCAATCTCGCGGAATGCCTTCTGCGCCGGCGGTTCGTGCCGGGTCAGGTACTCCAGCAGCGCCGGACTCGCGTCCGGGTCGGCCGCCACCTTGGCCAGGACCCGGACTCCGTGGCGGTCGACCATGGCCCACAACTGAGCTTCGGTGAGGCCCGGGTGCGGAGCAACGGATTTGGTTACTTTCGCGTCGGGGTCGTCGGCCAGCGCGTCGCGGATCTCCGGTGGCAGGTCACGTCGTTGACCCACGAGCATGCGCACGGCCGGGTTCGGTGACTGGGCCAGCTGCCGAACCTCACCAGGCGACGCGACAGCGATCCTTGGCAGCAGAATGGCGCCGATCCTGGTGTCGTCGGCCAGGTGGACGAGTACGTCGAGCGGCACCTTCGGGTTGCCCGCGAGCCTGCGCCGTACGTCGTGGCCACGGTCGTCGGCCAGGGTGCGCATCAGGGCGGCGTCGATCGCGGGGTTCCCGGCGAGGTCGGCCCGGACACCGGGAACAGGGTCTGCGGCCAGCCGTCGGTACACCTCCGCGGGCAGACCGGGGCGCGCGGCAAGCGTCCAGCGCAGCAGCGTCGAAGGATGGTCCACGAAGCCGACCACCGCTTCGGTGGGTGTCCCCGGATTCCGCAACGCGGCCTCCCGGATCTCATGCATCGTGGACTCGTGGGACCCGTCGCAGGAAGCGCCCGGCGGCAGCACGCAGCGGGCTGCGGGCACTGCGGATCGTGCACGAAGGGCGGCGCTGCACGGTCACAGACCAGACATCGACGCGCCGGAGGTAGCCCCTCACCGATGAGCGCTGCGAGTACGTCCGGAGGCGTCGCCTCGTTGACGGCCACCGCACGGCGGACCTCAGTGTGCGGATGGCCGGCAAGCCTGGTGGCCATGGCGGGCGTGGTCCACAACGCCAGCTCCGTGACGACGCGGATATCCGGGTCCGCGGCGAGCGTCTCCCTCACATCCGCCGGAAGGCCGGGGCAGGCGGCCAGTTTCTCCCGGTGCTCCAGGACCGGATCGGCTGCGAAGCTGCGCGCCCATTCCGGAGTACCGGCTCGCTCGTCGAGCAGGGCGAGGGCGACGTGCGGCTGTGTCACCGGATCGACGTCGGCGGCGGCCAACAGGCCCGCCTACGCAAGCCGCACACCGCTCGCCGGAACCCGTGCGGCCAACGCGACCGCCTGCTCATGACTCAGGTCCTCCCGAGCGGCGAGACCCACGGCGATGTCGTCGTCCGCGACCGCGATCAGTCGGTCGACCAGCTCGGCCGGCAGGACCGGATTGGCGGCGAGCCCGCACAGAACATGATCCACGAAGGTCATCCTGCATCTGTTCCTGACACCGTGCCAGGGGCAGAGATCAACAGACCGCAGAAGCAAGCCCTATCGGGCCGCGAAACCGACGAACGCCGACCAGGCCGCGCGGTGGACCGAGACACCGGGACGGCGTATGTCCTTGGAGTCGCGTACCTGCATTCCGTGCGGGCAGGACGCCACCTCGACGCACTCACCGCCTTCCTCACTGCTGTAGCTGCTCTTGACCCACAGAAGCCCGGACGTGTGCTCCCGTACCCCGGCTTTCATAGCTCCCCCAGCAGTTCCTCGATGTGGCTGAGCGACGCCCGGGGCGTGAGCGCCTGTGCCCGCAGAATGCCGTACTTGACCTCAAGACCCTTCACGAGCCGCCGCTCAGTGTGCACATGGCTGACATTCTGAACCTCGACGTAAGCGATCCTGCGCCCTTCGGCCGTCTCGATCAAGATGGAGGGACCGGCCATTCCAGCATTCTCCTCGCTACCCGGAGGCATGACCTGGATCTCGACCGTCGGCTTCCGCCCTGCCAGCAGAATCCGTTCCAACTGGCCACGCAACACGCCCCGGCCGCCGATCGGCCTTCGCAGCACGGACTCGTCGATGACGAAGCTCATCATCGGTTGAGGGCTCCGGCCATAGACCTCTTGACGCGCCAGGCGTGCCACGACTCGTCGGGCAATGGCATCCTCGTCGAGCGGCGGACGCATCATGCCGAACACCGCCTGCGCGTACTCCTCCGTCTGCAGCAGCCCCGGCACCGCCTGATTCGCGTACACGTACAGTTCGACCGCTTCCGCCTCCAGCCGTGCCGCGTCCCGGAAGAACGCCGGATACTGCGCTCGCGCGACCTCTTCCTTCATCTCCTGGAGGACGCCGCCCGCGTCCAGGAGTTCGTCCGCCCGGTCGATGAACTTCGGCGGCGGGATCCTGCGGCCCTGTTCGTACGCGGCGATCGTCGAGGGCGAGTAACCCGTCGTCGAAGCGTAATCGGGCCGTTCCAGGCCCGCCCGGATCCGGAACCGCTTCAGCTGCCGCCCGAAGACACGCAGGATGCCGGAGTCCGCCCCCGCATCCTGCTCGCCCTCTTCCGCACCGGGCTCTTCGGCAGCCCGTCCCATCAGTTCGCTCATGTGCATCACCGCCTCTCCCGTCAACGCGGCTCCGCGTCGAAGCGACACGCTCCGCCCCGCCCACACGCACCGACAGGCGCCGTACAGCGCCCAGGCGTGTGCACGCCGTTCGCCCCGCCGCACGAGCGCTCTTCCTCACCTCACTTGATAGGCAAGTCGATACTTGCCTATCGTGTCGGTCATGGCGGAGGACGTCTTCAAGGCGCTGGCCGACCCGACCCGTCGGCGCATCCTCGATGAGCTGGCGGAACGTGACGGCCAGACGCTGTTCGAGATATGCACGCGACTGGTGACCAAGCACGGCCTGGGGCTGTCCCGCCAGGCCATCAGCCAGCACCTGGCCGTACTGGAATCCGCAGGACTGGTCCATGCACGGCGCCAGGGCCGGTACAAATTCCACGATCTGAACACCGAGCCCCTCGAGCACATCGCGGCCCGGTGGCTCAAGCCCGACAGACCGGAGAGCACACCATGAGGATCCATCTGACCAGCGCCTTCGTCGACGACCAGGAAAAGGCCCTGCGCTTCTACACCGAGGTGCTGGGCTTCGTGAAGAAGCACGACCTCCCGCTGGGCGAGGACCGGTGGCTGACCGTCGTCTCGGCGGAGAATCCCGACGGGACCGAACTGCTGCTCGAGCCCTCCCGTCACCCCGTCGTGGCGGCGTACAAGTCGGGGCTGGCCGAGGACGGCATCCCGGCCCTCTCCTTCGCCGTGGACGACGTACACGCGGAGTTCGACCGGCTGCGCGGACTCGGGGTGCGGTTCACCCAGGAGCCGCTGGAGATGGGCCCGGTCACCACTGCGGTCCTGGACGACACCTGCGGCAACCTGATCCAGATCGTGCACAGCGGGTAAGGACCCGGCGGGGGCCGGCGGTGCGCCCTCCCCTCACCGCCCCGGATCCATCCCTCAGGCCGCGCCCTCCCACGCGCGCCGCAGGAAGGCCGAGGCGTCCGTCAGTTCCGGGAGGCTGATGCCGTGACCCTGGCCCGGGTAGCGGCGTTCCTCGAGGCGGGCGCCGGAGTTCTCGTGGAGCCAGGTGCCCGTCCTGGTGACGAGGTCGGCGGGGATGACCCGGTCGGCGACGTCCCGGCCCCAGAAGACCGGCACCCCGGTCAGGCGGCCCTGCTCCTCGGGCAGACCCGCGTCCCACGGCAGGGTGCCGGACAGGAGGACGGCGGCGGCGAACCGCTCCGGACGGGCGAGCAACAGGCCGCCCGCCATGGCCATGCCGCCGGAGAAGCCGAGGAGCGAGACCGACGTGTGGCCGGCGGCCTCGGTGTCGAGCCAGTCGAAGAGCCAGTCGGCCGTGGCCGCGAGGGAGTCGGACAGCGGGCGCCCGACGCCCCGGTTGGCGAACCACGCGTATCCGCCGCCCTCGGCCAGCGGTGCGCGCACGAAGGCCACCGTGGCGTCCTGCGGCAGATGTGGCGCGAGCTGCGCGAACGACACCTCGTCCGCTCCCCGCCCGTGCAGGGCGACGACCAGCGGCGTGCCGGGCCTGCGGTCGGGTTCGGTGGACCAGGTGACCGTGGGGGCGGCGGTGTACGGCATGACTACGGCACTCCTCGGGCGGTGCGGGACAGACAGAAGCAGGTGAAAGGGCGGACAAAGGTGCGGGCGGACGCGCACTTCGGCTCGGGGCCGGACACGGCCGAGCGTACTCCTACTGCTTGAAAGTTGAAGCAAAGGCGATTGTGGTTTAGCTTGAAGGTTCAAGTTTGCCGGATCGGGCCGTCGCTCAGTGACGCGCGGCACCCCCACCGTCTTCGCCGTCCCCTTTCGAGGAGTCCCCCCATGGCCAGTTCCACCACCCTGTCCCGCCCCGCGACCGCCTCCGGGCAGGACGCCCCCGCCGTCCCCGCCCGCGCCTATGACGTCGGACTGCTGGTGCTGCGTCTCGCGCTCGGTCTGACGATGGCCGCGCACGGCGCGCAGAAGCTGTTCGGCTGGTTCGGTGGGGGCGGGGTCGAGGGCACCGGGATGTTCTTCGCGTCCCTCGGTTACCCCTCGCCCGAGGCGTTCGCCGTCGTGGCCGGGCTCACCGAGACCCTCGGCGGACTCGGCCTCGCGTTCGGCCTGCTCACCCCGCTCGCCGCCGCGGCCGTCGCCGGCACGATGGTCAACGCGATCGCCGTGAAGTGGGGCGGCGGTTTCTTCGCCCCTGAGGGCGTGGAGTACGAGCTCGTCCTCACCCTGGCCGCGGTGGCGCTCGCCCTGACCGGCCCCGGCCGGATCGCCGTGGACCGGCTGCTGCCCCGACTGCGCTCGCACCGCCTCGAGTACGGCATCGCCGCGGTCGTGCTCGGCGCCGTGGTGGCCGGCGTCACCCTGCTGCTGCGCCACTGAGGCACTGAGGTGCGGCAGGCGGTTTCCCGGCCGGTGCCGGGTGCGGGCCGTCGTCCTGGACGGCCCGCACCCGGCACCGCCGGTCCGCTACCGCCGCTTGATCCTCAGGAACGTCACCGAGTTCTCCGGGAACGTGTACGTGAATCCGCCGGACACCCCCCGGAGCGTGGACGTCACCGGGGTCACCGGTGTGTCCGTCTCGGTGTTCACCGCGTCCGCGTCGGCGGCCAGGGTGGTGACCCGGGCGGTGGAGGCGGTCCGCACGCCGCCGAGGTCGATGGCCGTACGGGCCTCGGCCGGCTGGGCGTTGACGACCTTGACGATCAGGTCACCGGTGCGGTCGTCCTCGGTGACGACCTGACGGAACGGCTCGGCCGGTTTGTCGTCGGTGAAGCTGCCCCACTCCTGTCCGTCGAGGGAGAGGGTGACCTGGCGGCCGCGCACCTTGACGTCGATGTCGTAGGCGCGGCCCGTCTCGATCGATCCGGCCTTGGAGAGCAGCGTCGACTTGCCGCCGTCCACGGCCTGTTCGACCGCGGACCGGGTGTTGTTCCAGCCGCCCAGGTTCCACCAGTAGTAGTTTCCGGTGTCCTTGACCCCGAAGGCGACGAGAAAGCCTTCCTTGCCGGACTTCTTGGTCGCCCTCACGTGCAGGTCGTAGTCCTGCCAGGCCGGGTCGCCCGCCGTGACCAGAGTGTTCTCGGCGGCCTCGTCGGTCTGGACGTACTGCCCGTCCTGGACGCTCCAGCTGCCGCCGCCGCTGTGCGTCCACTGTGAGGCGTCGCCGGAGAAGTCGTCGTCGAGCAGGGGCGCGCCGTCGGCGGCGGTCACCCGCACGTCGTCGTACGCGGCGCTGGTGGCCCAGGTCGACAGGCCGACCGCGCCGCTGATGGGGCCGCTGACGTCCGGTGTGCCGCTCGCCTCCGACGGGACCACGCGGTCACCGGTGTTGGTCATGAAGAGCTTCTGTACCTCGTAGTTGGCCGAGCCCCAGGAGGCGTGGTTGTTGAACCAGATCATGTCGGGCGACCACTGGACGTAGTCCTCGTTGGCCAGCAGCGGTGCGTACGAGGCGAGTTCGACGATGTCCGCGTTGCGTTCCAGGCCGGTCATGAACGCGGCCTCGGCCAGGCCGTTCTTCCAGGCGTTGCCCTGCGAGGCGTACTCGCCGAGGAAGACCTTCGGGCCGCCGCGGTCGTAGGAGTCGTAGCGGTCGTTGTTCTGCAGGAACCACTGCGGGCTGTTGTAGTAGTGCTCGTCGACCATGTCGACGTCGCCGTCGCGGTTGAGCTGCCAGAGGGCGTCGAAGGTCGTACCGGTGTCGTCCGGGCCGGAGTTGGAGACGACGGTGATGTCCGGGTACTCGGCCTCGATCGCCGCGCGGAACCGCTCGAAGCGGGTGAAGAACTCCCTGGGCAGGTTCTCCTCGTTGCCGACCCCGACATGGGTCAGGCCGAAGGGCTTGCGGTGGCCCATCTCCGCGCGCACCTTGCCCCAGGTCGAGTTCGCCGGGCCGTTGGCGAACTCGATCAGGTCGAGGGTGTCCTGGATGTGCCGCTTCAGCAGTTCCTCGTCGTCAGTGGCCCTGTTCTGGCCGCATCCGGTGACCAGGGCGGGCACGACGGGCAGCGGCATCGCGCCGACGTCCTCGGCCAAGCGGAAGTACTCGTAGTAGCCGAGTCCGTAACTCTGGTTGTATCCCCAGAAGTTGGCGTTGGTGGCGCGCTCCTCGACCGGCCCGACGGTGTCCTTCCACTGGTAGGCGCGTTTGCGCTGCCAGCCGGAGTCCTCGCTGTAGTCCTCCATGGAGCCGGTGTTGACCAGGCAGCCGCCGGGGAAGCGGACGAAGCCGGGCTTCAGGGCGGCGATCTTCTCGGCGAGGTCCTTGCGCAGACCGTTCGGCTGCCCCTTGTAGGTGTCGCGCGGGAACAGGGACACCATGTCGAGGGCCGCGGTACCGGAGGAGGCGACGGCGAGGCGGCCGCGGTTGCTGGTCCGGGTGGCGGTGAAGGTGGCCTCGTACCGGGCCCAGTCGCCCCTGACGGCCACCCGGCGGGTGTTCGCGAGGGTGCCGGCGGCGTCCTTGAGCGTGGCGGTGAGGGTACTGCCGCTCTCCGCGCGGGCCCAGACCGAGAAGTCGTACCGCTTGCCCTGCTCCACCCGGATGCCGGTGTTGTAGCCCGCGTTCGTGACGGACGAACCGGCATCCAGGGAGAGGTAGTTGCGGTTGCGTTCGTTCAGCCGGCCGGAGTCGTCCCGCACCTCGGCCGTGCCACCGGCCGTCCAGGAGGTCAGGGGTGTGTAGGAGCCGTTGTCTGCGGTGGAGTACTCGAAGGACCGGTTCTGCACCAGCTCGGCGTACAGCCCGCCGTCGGCGGCCCGGTTGATGTCCTCGAAGAAGACGCCGTACATCCTGTCACCGATCGCGGCTCCCTCGGCACGCGGGTCGACGGTGATCGTGTAGTCGGTGACGTCCTCGGCGTGGGCGGGGGCCGGCAGCAGGGCGGCGGCGGTCAGTAACGCGGTGGCGGTGAGGCCCGTTCTGAGGCGGGTGCGGCTGCGTGGACGGGTGCGGGCTGTGCGTGACATGGATACTCCGCGGCTCTCGGTGGGAGGGGAGGAGCTTCGCCTGACGTGACGCTCTCGATTGCGTTCGACATATCGATCATCGGTCAGCACTTCGAACGGCAAGATAGGGAGGAGGCGGGAGCACGTCAATGGTGCGTGCGCGCCGGAGACGACGGGAGCGGGGCGGGATGGGCGGGTTCTGGCCGGTACCGGACGCACTGACCTACCTGAGGGGGAGCTGGCGGGTGACCCGGTCCGTGCGGGACCTCGCCAGTGGCGACCTGGGACGGTTCGAGGGCACCACGCTTTTCGGCCCGCTGGAGGGCGGCGGGCTGCTGCACCAGGAATCCGGCACTTTCACCTGGCGGGACGTCCCCCGGCCCGCCGAACGCACTCTGCGTTTCCTGCCCGGCCCCGGGGGCGCGGTGGACGTGCGGTTCGCGGACGGCCGGCCGTTCCACGACCTGGATCTCTCGACGGGCCGGTACGTCGCCGACCACCCCTGTTCCGCGGACCTGTACCGGGGCGAGTTCACCGTCCGCGACGAGGACCGCTGGCGGACGGTCTGGCGGGTGCGCGGCCCGGCCAAGGACCTGGAGCTCGACACCGGCTACGTCCGCGTGAAGTGACGGCCCTCTCCACCTGGGCGGCGAACGGCTATATCCGCGTCGTCCGGGTGGAGACCCCTTCGATGCGCAGGCTCCAGCGGCCGGCCCGTCCGGTGACGCTCACCCGTGACAGCGAGCGGACGTCGATGTTCCAGTAGGTCGCGGGCGGCGCCTTCAGCGCGTACACCAGTGCGGCACGGATCACGGACGGTTCGGCGACCGCGACGATCCGGCAGTCGTCCTCCGTCGGACGGGTGTCGAGCCAGTTGCCGACGCGGGTGATGAAGTCGAGGAGCGACTCCCCGCCGTGCGGGGTCGCGCGCGGATCGGCGAGCCAGGCGTCCACGGCTTCCGGCTCCCGGGCCATCGCCTCGCCCAGGGTCAGCCCGCGCCAGCGGCCCATGCCGCAGTCGCGCAGGGCGAGCTGGACCAGCGGGGTGTAGCCGAGCCCGTCACCGGTGGCACGGCTGCGCGGATTCGGTGAGCAGTAGCGCAGATCGGCGGCGGCGAGCGGCAGCAGCTCACGGGCTACCCGCTGCACATCGCTCCACCCGGCGTGATCCAGTGGCCGGTCGTCCTCGAAACGCTCGGTCAGCCGCGAGAGGCTCCCCGCCGCGGCAACGAACGTGACCCGAAGTGCCATGCCGCGATGGTCAGTCCCTGAAGTGTGCAAATCAAGGGGTACGGCCATGGTGTTACCCGGAGTCCATCAGGTCGTCGGACGGGAGCCGGGACCTGCCGGACAAACCTGCCGGAAGCGCCGCCCCTTCATCCCGTCCGCCCCAGCGCCTCGTCCCAGGCGGTACGCAGTCGCCGTACCCCCTCCGTGATCTCGCCGGTGCCCGCGACCGCCGCGAAGCTCAGCCGCAGGTGGGCGGCCGGGGGTTCGGCGCTGAAGTAGGGGCGGCCGGGAGCGACGGCGACACCGGCGCGCAGGGCCGCCGCGGTCAGGGCGGACTCTCCCCCGGGGCCGAAGGCCCGGGAGGTGCCCCCGGTCCCGTCGGGCAGGCGCAGCCACAGGTGGTAACCGCCGGCCGGGATGTGCGGCAGGGCGAACTCGGGCAGCCGGAGCCGGAGCGCGGCGGTCATCGTGTCGCGGCGGGCCCTCAGCTCGGCGGAGACCGCCCGCAGGTGGCGCGGCCAGGCGGGCGAGCCGACGAGTTCCAGGGCGGCCTCCTGGAGGGGCCGGGGGACGAAGAAGGTGTCGACGATCTGGATGGCGCGCAGCCGCTCCAGCACCGGGCCGTGTGCGACGAGGGCGCTCACCCTGAAGCTCGGCGAGGTCGCCTTGGTGAGCGAGCAGACGTGGACGACGACACCGTCGGGGTCGTCGGCGGCCAGCGGGCGGGGCAGAGGGCCCGCGTCCTCGTGGACCAGGCGCCGGACGAAGTCGTCCTCGACGACGAACGCGCCCGCCTCGCGTGCGATGCGCAGCACCTCGCCGCGCCGTTCGGGGGCGAGGACGGCGCCGGTGGGGTTCTGGAACAGGGGCTGGCAGACGAGGACCCTGGCGCCGGTGGCCCGGAAGGCGTCGGCGAGCAGCTCCGGCCGTACTCCGTCCGCGTCCACCGGCACGGGCACCGGGCGCAGCCCGGCGGCGCGGGCGACGGCCAGCATGCCGGGGTAGGTGGGCGACTCCACGAGGACGGGGGCGCCGGGCGGGGCGAGCGCGCGCAGGGCGGTGGTCAGCGCGGACTGGCCGCCCGCGGTGATCAGCACCCCCGCCGCGGTGACCGCGCCCCCGACACTGCGTGCGAACCACTCGCGCAGCTCCACCAGTCCTTCCACGGGCGGCCTCCCCCAGGCTCCCGGCCGGCGCCCGGCCCGGGACAGTGCGGCCGCCATCGCGCGCTCCGGCTGCAGCGAGGGGTGCAGATAGCCGCCGTTGAACTCGATCACGCCGGGTGCCGGGGCCGCGAGCGAGGCCAGGACGCCGGAAGCGTCGACCGAGCGCGGCACGAGGCCGGCGGTGCTCCCGGCGCTGAGCGCGACCTCCTGCCAGGAGGTGTCACCGGCCGCGGGGGCCGGGGGCGCGGACCGGGCGGCACGGAACGCGCCGGCACCGGGCCGGGTCACCACCAGCCCCTCGGCGGCGAGCTGGGCCAGCGCCCGCGAGACGGTCACGGGGCTCACCCGGAACCGCTCCACGAGCGCCCGGCTCGACGGGAGCTTTCCACCCGGCGAGTAGCGGTCCAGCTCCCGCCGCAGTCGATCCGCCAGTTCGGTGACGCTGCTACGCTCATGCATGAGAGCAGAGAGTAGCGCTACCGTGGCGGACCCGATAGCGGTTCCCACTCGCCGGGACCGCGTCGGCTTCGGCACCCTGCAGGCCGCCCTCGGCGTCATCGCCTTCTCGCTCACCTTCCCGGCCACCGCCTGGGGGCTGGAGGGGTTCGGCCCCTGGTCCCTGGTGGCCGTGCGTTGCGTGCTGGCGGGGCTGATCGCGGGTGGCTGCCTGCTCGCGGCGGGGGCGCGGGCGAGGACCCTGGAGGCGGGGGCAGGGGCCCTGAAGGCGGGGGCGGAAGCCCCGGAAGCGGGAGCGGGGACCCCGGAGGCAGGAGCGGCAGGTGTCCCGGTGCGCTCCCGGAAGGGCCCGGCGCGGTGGCGCGGTGTGCCGCTGCCCGCCCGCCGGCACTGGCCGGGGCTCGCGGTGGTCGCCGCCGGGGTCGTCCTCGGGTTCCCGCTGCTGACCACGCTGGCCCTGCAGACGTCGACCACCGCGCACGCGGCCGTCGTGGTCGGCCTGCTCCCGCTCACCACCGCGCTGTTCTCCGCCCTGCGCGTCGGCTCCCGTCCTTCGCGCACCTTCTGGGCGGCGGCCCTCGCGGGTGCCGCCGCGGTGGCGGTCTTCACGGTGCGGCAGAGCGGCGGCGCGCTGACCGCGGCCGATCTGTACCTCTTCGCGGCGCTGGTGGTGTGCGCGGCCGGGTACACGGAGGGCGGCAGGTTGGCCCGGGTGATGCCGGGTTGGCAGGTGATCGGCTGGGCGCTGGTGCTGTGCCTGCCGCTCGCCGTGCCGGCCGCCGTCCTCGCGCTGGCCGTCGAGCCGGTACGGCTGACCGCGCACAGCGTGGCCGGAGTGCTGTGGGTGGCGGCGGGCTCCCAGTTCCTGGGGCTGGTCGTCTGGTACCGGGGCATGGCGGTGATCGGCATCCCCCGGGCCAGTCAGCTCCAGCTCGCCCAGCCGCTGCTCACCCTGGTGTGGTCGGTGCTTCTCCTGGGCGAGCATCCGAGCGCGGCGGCACCGCTGACGGCGGCGGCGGTCCTGGTGTGCATCGCCGTCACCCAGCGAGCACGCGGCTGAGGCACCCCACCGCGGGCACCGGGCCCGAAGTGCCGGGCCACCCGGCGGACGCCCTGCCGGGCGGCCCGTCCCGCCGTAGACTCGGAGCCACGGACCGCTGCTCCCGCACATGGTGAGGAGATCCCTATGCGCGCAACCGAGGGCGACCAGCTTGTCCAGCACGGCAGGGTGGTCGGTCAGCACGACAAGGTGGCCGAGATCGTCGAGGTGCTGGGCCGGAAGGGCGATCCGCCCTACCGTGTCCGCTTCGAGGACGGGCACGAGGCCGTGTGCTCGCCCGGCCCCGACTCCGAGATCCGGCACAGGAACCGCTAGACCGGAGAACGGCCCTTCACCTCCTGGGCTCCCCCGGCTCGTCAGGCACCCCCGGCTCGTCAGGCCGGGGGTGCCTCTATGTCCTTCGTCGAGTCCGCGCTGCCGGTTTTGAGGGCTTTCATTCCAGTCACGCGGCGAGAGTGACGGAACGCCCGGACGAGGTGATGTACGCACTGCCGGACGCGGTCCGCCGAACCGGGGGCGGCCCTCCCTCGCAGGAGGCGGGGCCGCCCCCGGTCAGGCCGCGGCGGGGTGATCCGTGGCCGGGGCGCTGTGGGCCGTGGCCCGGAGGTTGTCCTGGAGTGCCGCTACCTTGGCGGTGGCGTAGGCGTGGGCGTCCGAGCCGAGCAGCAGCCGCAGCGGGCCCTTGCCCTCCCGTACCCGGCCGATGATCGCGGCGGCGCCCCGCACGGGGTCGCCGGACTGGCTGCCCTGGAGCTTCAGGTGATCGGCGGTCATCTCGCGGATGGCCGGGTAGGCGTCCGTCGTCTCGGCCGGCAGTGCCAGCGAGTCCCGGGTGAGGAAGTCCGTACGGAAGTAGCCGGGCTCGACGAGGGTGACCTCGACCCCGAACTCGGCCATCTCGGCCTCCAGGGCCTCGCTCAGTCCTTCCAGCGCGAACTTCCCCGCGCAGTACAGCGCCCAGCCCGGCAGCGCCGTCAGGCCGAGGATCGACGACACGTTCACCACGTGGCCGCCGCGCTGCTCCCGCAGGATGGGCAGGGTGACGCGCAGGACGTTCCACACGCCGGTGACCTGGACGTCCAGCATGGCGCGGACCTCCCGGTCGCCGGTTTCCTCGACCGCGGCGAGGAAACCGTATCCCGCGTTGTTCACCACGGTGTCCAGGCCGCCGAACCGCTCGGTCGTCCCGTGCACGGCCCGCCGCACCTGTGCCTCGTCCCGCAGGTCCACGGCGAGGGGGAGGAGACGCGAGGTGTCGGTGTCGTCACCGAGTGCCGCGAGGAGCCGTTCCGGCGACCGGGTCGTCGCGGCGACCTGGTCGCCGCGTGCCAGCAGTTGCCGGACCAGTTCGAGTCCCAGACCGCGGGAGGTGCCGGTCACGAACCAGGTCGCGGGTCGTCCGGTGGGAGAAGTCATGATGATCCTCGGGGTGTGGTCGTGTCGGTCGGATCGGCCTCAGGTGGCCCCTGATCGGCCTGACTCCAGCGTGCGCCGCGGTACGTCCCCGCAGGGCGCCATGTCGCGCCCTGCGGGGACGGGGAACGGGGAACCCAGGACGCGCAGGGCCAGTCGGGAACGCCGGACATGGGCGAAACTGTGCGTGTGGCTGAGACCAACCGTGAACTGGCGGACTTCCTGAGACGAGCCCGCAGCCAGGTCGACCCCTCGCGGGCCGGCCTCCCCCCGGACGGGCGTGTCCGCCGGGTGCCGGGGCTGCGCCGCGAGGAGGTGGCGCTCCTGGCCGGGGTGTCGAGCGACTACTACACCCGCCTGGAGCAGGGCCGGCGCATCACACCGTCGTCCGCGGTGATCGAGGCGGTCGGCCGCGCCCTGGAGCTCGACGACGCCGGAAGGGCCCACCTCCGGGACCTGATCGGAGCGGCCGGAACACCGGCCCGCCGGTCTCCCCGCGGCGTGCAGCGGGTCCGTCCCGGCCTCTACCAGCTCCTCGACGCCCTGGACGGCGAGCCCGCGCTCGTCCTGGGCCGCCGTACCGACATCCTGGCCGCCAACCGTATGGCGCGCGCCCTGTTCGCCGACTTCGACCGGCTGCCGCCGCGCGGACGGAACTACGCCCGCTGGATGTTCCTCGACGACACCGCCCGCTCCCTGTTCGTGGACTGGGAGGAACAGGCGCGCACGGTGGTGGAGAGCCTGCGCCTCGAAGTGGGCCGCGACCCCGACGACCGGGCCACCGTCTCCCTCGTCGCCGGACTGCGGGAGCACAGCCGCGAGTTCGACCGGTGGTGGGAGCAGCACCGCGTCCACCGGCGCACCCACGGCTCCAAACGCCTCCGGCATCCGGTGGCCGGCGAACTGACGGTCCGGTACGAGACCCTCACCCTCCCCGGCGATCCCGACACGACCCTGTACATCTACTCCGCGGAGCCCGGCTCGGACGCGAAACGCGGACTGGACCTCCTGGCGAGCTGGTCTCTGACCGACTCCGCCGGCACCCCGGCCCGGGGGGCGACGGACTGACGCGTCGCCCCGGCCCGAAAGGGGCGGTGGGGGCGCGGGCCTGCGCCCCCGGTGGGTCATCGCTCCCTGCTCCGGCCCGCGAGCCGGTCACTTCGCCCGGGCGGGCCGGACCGCGTCGGGACCGGCCGGGAACCGGAGTTGCCCGGTCGTGTCGTGGACGGCCCGCCACACCGTCTCGGCCACGTCCCCGCTCCTGTGTGAACTCGTCCTGCCCGGTGAAGCCCTCCATGGACTTCCTCGCGAACTCCGCGTACGGCGCCGGCACCGGATCCCTGAGCGACCCGCCGCTGGTGGCCCTGGACGCGAAGGAGGGCCCGCCGGGCCGCGCCCTCCCGCCCGGAGGCTCGTCGTGACCCGTCCCAGCGCCGGCCCCGGGCCCGGGCCCGTGCGAACGCTTCCGCCGCCGCGCTCCGCACCGACGGCCGGGGGAACGGGCGGCAGCCTGACCCCCGTCACTCCGGACGTGACCGACCGCGCCCGGTTCGTGGTGTCGTTCGTCCGGACCGGACCGCTTCGGTCGGGTCGACGTCCTCGTCAGCACCTCAGGTCCGAACACCGCCCCACATATGTGGGCTCGCTCCCGCTCGCTGTGCTGATCGAGGAGCTCGGCAAGCAGGGCACAGGAGCCATCGAGCCCTCTACCGCTGCCGTCCGCCGTCAGGACGTCTTCGCCGGCCGCTGGTAGTGATCGGCGACCACGCGGGCCATCGCGCCGATCCGGTCCACGGCCACCTCCTTCGCGGCGAAGAAGACGTGCCCGCGCGCCTGCGGGTACGACGCCGCGAGCGTGAGGTGCCGGGACAGCTCGGCCGGGTCCTGCCAGGCGGCGGGCTGCGCCGGGTCGCCCGCCTTGTAGAGCGCCTCGCCCACGTACAGCTGTGTCCCGGAGCCCTCCACGACCGCGGACCACCAGGGCAGCAGCTTCGCGTAGTCGGCGGCGGCGAAGCCGATGTTCCAGTAGAGCTGCGGACAGATGTAGTCGATCCAGTTCTCCCGCGCCCACCGGCGGGTGTCCGCGTGCAGGTCGTCGTAGGTCTGCACGCCCGCCCGGGTGTCGGAGCCGAGGGGATCGGTTCCGGCGTTGCGCCAGACCCCGAAAGGGCTGATGCCGAAGCGGGTGCCGGGACGGATCTCCTTGATCCGGGCCGCCGTCTCGCGCACCAGGCGGTCGATGTTGTCCCGCCGCCAGGCCGCCCGGTCGGGGAAGGCTCCGCCGTGGGTGTCGTAGGCGGTGTCGTCGTCGAAGGTCTGGCCCGCCACGGGGTACGGGTAGAAGTAGTCGTCGAAGTGGACCGCGTCCACGGGATAGCGGCGCACCGCGTCGAGCATCGCGTCCTGGACGAAGGCGCGGACCTCGGGCAGGCCGGGGTTGTAGTAGAGCTTCCTGCCGTACGGGACCACCCAGCCGGGGTTCTCCCGGGCCGGGTGCGTGGCGGTGAGCCGGGTGGGGTCGGTGTGCGCGGCGACCCGGTACGGGTTGAACCAGGCGTGCAGTTCCAGGCCGCGGGCGTGGGCTTCGGTGACGGCGGTGCCGAGCGGGTCCCAGCCGGGGTCCACGCCCTGGGTGCCGGTGAGGCAGGCGGACCAGGGTTCGTACGGGGACGGCCACAGGGCGTCGGCCGTGGGCCGTACCTGGAAGATCACGGTGTTGAGCCGGTTGCGGACGGCCGCGTCGAGGTGGGCGGTCAGCTCGGTCCGCTGCGCGGCGGCGCTCAGTCCCGCACGGGAGGGCCAGTCCCGGTTGGCCACCGTCGCCAGCCACACGCCGCGCATCTCGCCGACGGCCGCGCCCCGGCCTCCCGCCCCGGCCGACGGTCCGGACATCGGCCGTCCCGGGGCGGCCGACGCGGTCGTCACCATCGTCACCGCCGACAGCGCCGCCGCCGCGAACGCCCTGCGTGACACTCGTCCCATTTCACATCCATCACAAAAGCCGCGTTCCACCTGGTCGCGGACCGCTCCGCGCCCAAGGATGCCCGACCTCGGCGATCGATCATCGGTACTTCCGGGTAACGTGCACGAACGGAGCAGGCGGCCGGAGCCCGGCGATCCTGCCAGGAGTCGTAGACAGCGCAGGCCAGAAGGACCCGAGCCGCGCCCAGGAAGCGAAAGGGACGATGTGACCGACATCGAACGCGTCGGAGTGGTGGGCTGCGGCCAGATGGGCGCGGGGATCGCCGAGGTGTGCGCCCGCGCAGGACTGGACGTGCGGGTCGCCGAGACCACCGGCGAGGCCCTGGAGATCGGCCGTACCCGGCTGTTCAACTCCCTGACGAAGGCGGCCGAGCGCGGCAAGATCACAGCGGAGGAGTTGGAGGCAACCCAGGCCCGGCTGAGCTTCACCACGGACCTGGGCGAGTTCGCGGACCGCGATCTGGTGATCGAGGCCGTCGTCGAGAACGAGCAGGTCAAGAACGAGATCTTCCAGGTGCTCGACCAGGTGGTGACGCGGCCGGACGCGATCCTGGCCTCCAACACCTCCTCGATCCCGCTGGTGAAGCTGGCGGTCGCCACCTCGCGGCCGGACCACGTCATCGGCATCCACTTCTTCAACCCGGCCCCCGTGCAGAAGCTGGTCGAGCTGATCCCGGCGCTGACCACCTCCGAGGGCACGATCAGCCGGGCGCAGCTCTTCGCCGAGAAGGTGCTGGGCAAGCACGCGATCCACGCCCAGGACCGTTCCGGGTTCGTGGTGAACGCGCTGCTGATCCCGTACCTGCTCTCCGCGATCCGGATGTTCGAGTCGGGCATCGCCAGCCGTGAGGACATCGACAACGGCATGGAGATGGGCTGCGCCCACCCGATGGGCCCGCTGAAGCTGTCCGACCTGATCGGCCTGGACACGGTGGCCTCGGTCGCGTACTCGATGTACGAGGAGTACAAGGAGCCGTTGTACGCCGCTCCCCCGCTGCTGCAGCGGATGGTCGACGCGGGGCGGCTGGGCCGCAAGAGCGGCTCGGGCTTCTACAGCTACGGCTGAGGCGGTCACCCGCGACGGGGGACCGACGGACCGTCGCGTTCACCGACCGTCGCGTTCCGGCCGCGCGCAGGGGCCCGGCACCCCTGAACCGCGAAGGGTGCCGGGCCCGTGGCGTTCACACGCCGTGTGCGCCCCGGGCCCGCATATGCCTCCCGCACACTCTTACTCCGCGTCCACCAGGGGAGTTGACTCGAACTCCGCAGACACGAAGCAAGAAAAACAGCGGAGAGGAGCGGACTTGTGACCGCCGATCCCGAACAGCCCGCCTTCCAGGGCGAGGTCGCGGAGTTACGGCGCCGCCTCGATGTGGCATACGCCCGCGTCGAGGGCGGCCTGGCGCTGCTCAGCCATCGCACCGAGGAGGCGGCCAGGGAGCTGGACGAGCTGAACACCCGGCTCGTCACCCTGGAACACGCCCGCTGGCCGCTCCAGGCGGTCGCGGCCGTCACGGCCGTGGGCGCACTCGTCGTGACGGCCTGGCAGGCGTTCGGCCACTGACGCACACACCCGGGCCGGACGGCCGAAGGCTGCGGCGGAGGGGTCAGGGCATGGCGTCCTGTCCCAGCCTGAGGTGGTGCAACAGGAGTAACGCGGCCGCCATGTTCGCGGCCGGGACCTCGCCACGGGCGACCAGGTCGGGCACCACCTTGAGCGGGACCCACTCCCGGCGGTCCGACTCGAAGTCGTCCACCGGGTGCCCGAGGTACTCGCCCTCGTCGGCCCAGTAGATGTGGTGCCGGGCGTCGGTGAGCCCGTTGGACGGCTCCACGCTCATGAGATGGCGCAGGGGTCCCGGCCGCCAGCCGGTCTCCTCCTCCAGCTCCCTGGCCGCCGCGCGGACGACGTCCTCACCGTCCTCGACGACTCCGGCGGCGAGTTCCCACCCCCAGCTGTCGGTGATGAAGCGGTGGCGCCACAGGAGGAGCACCTCGTTGGCCTCGTTCACCACCGTGGCCACGGCGACGGGCCGCAGCCGGATGAGGAAGTGGTCGAGATGCCGGCCGTCCGGCAGCTCGACATCCGCGAGATTGACACTGAACCAGCGATTCGCATACACGGTGCGCTCGCTCTTGTTCGCCCATTGCATGGTTATGCCACCTTTCGTTCGACAGGTGGCAATATCGCAGCAGCAAGGGGTCCGGCAGCAGGCGCACAGGAGGCCGCCGGCGGCGCAACGGACGGCGCGGCACGGCGCACGGCATACAGCGCACGGCGCGGGCATCCGGGAGGGGGAACGCCCTTCCTCTCCACCTCCGCCGCGTCGCAGCGGCTACAGCGGTACGCGCAGTGCCCCGTCGATGAGTTCGGCCGCCTCGGCGGAACCCTCACAGCCGTTGCGCACCAGATGCCCGCGCACGGCCCGGAGTCTGTCGCGCAGCCGCTGCGACTCCATTCCCCGGGCCTGCTCGGCCATCTGCACGGCGATGGCGACCGCGTTGTCGGCGTTGCCCTGCCGCAGTTCGACGGTGCTCAGCATGGCGAGGCGGTGCACCCGGCCCCGGTCGTGCGCGGGGTTGTCGACGGCGGCGGCCGCGTGCTCACCCGCCGCCGCCAGCTCACCGAGGCTGAGCAGGGCCTCCGCCACCTGTACGTTGACCAGGCCGGGCTGGACATAGCCGGTCTCGTCGGGTTCGTGGCCTCGCCGGATGCGCTCGGCGGCCTGTTCGGCACGCCGGATGCAGGACAGCGCGCCGGAGCCGTCGCCGAGGTGCGCGTACGCCTTGGCCTGCATCGCGTACAGGTCGGAGGCGAGCGCCGGGGTGATGTGCTTGCCGGCGGCGCGGAGCGCGGCCTCCGCGAAGGCGATGGCCTGCCGGTACTCCCGCGTGAACAGCGACTGGTTGACGAGGAGCGCGATCACATACGCGCCGAGTCCCCGGTCCCCGCTGGCCTTTGCCAGCCGGAGCGCCTGGTGGAAGTAGCGCTGGGCGAGGCCGTGGGCGTCGGAGTCGTACGCGCAGATCCCTGCGACGGCCACCAGCCCTCCGGTGGCCCGGTGCAGTTGGCGGCCCACGGCGTCGGTGTAGCCGCCCCGGAGCAGGGGTGCGGCCTCGGCGTTGAGGAAGCCGACGATGCGGTCACGGGTCGCGACGCCGCCGGCCTTGCGGTACATCTGCTCGTAGTGGCTGCGGGCGGCGCGCAGCATGTCCAGGTCGCCGGGGGTGACCCGGTGGCGGCCGCCGCGCGAGACATCGACGTCCTCGGGCGGGTTCTCCCACTCCCAGACGGGCATCACGGCGGGGGTCCCGGTGACCGCGGGTGCGCCCAGTATGTGCGGGCGTCTCTGCTGGTCGGAGCGCCACAGCGCGGTGGCCCGCTCGACGAAGCCGGAGAGCGTGCCGGTGTGCGGGGCGGAGGGTTCGCCGGGGACGCCGAGGCCGATGTCGTCGAGGGTGACCGGGCGGTGCAGCCGGCCCGCCAGCACCTCGCAGATCAGGTCGGGAACCTGGCCCCGGGGTCGCTGCCCCTTCAACCAGCGTGCCACGGCGGTGTGTTCGTATCTGAGGGACAGACCGCGCGCCCGGCCGGCCTGGTTGACGTGCGCGGCCAGGCCCGCGTGCGAGATACCGGCCTCGTCCAGGACCGCGTCGAGCAGAGTGTTGGGCTGCATGAGGCCCCCCGGGGGGATCGGTGCCGACAGAGTAGTGGCTGGGTGTTCACACGGGGTGCGAACGGAGTGCTCGCATCCGCAGGGTGTGCGCACTGTTGCGGAGAGTTGCCGACGGATTGACTGAGGTGCCTCGAAAGAGGCCGGCCGGGCCGCCGGCTCCCCCTCCTACAGTGCGGCGGCCCGCTTCCATGCCGTCCGCCCGGCTGCCTGCCCGACACTCCGTGGCGGGGCGGACGGCATCGCCGGCCCCGGCGATCCCTCCGGGCGCCCGGGTCATGCCGGATGCTGCAGCGGGTTCGCCGGGGAAAGGTCCGTCGTGCCGGACCGCGCGGTGCCCCCCGGCCCCGAAGGGGCGCGGGGGGACGGGCGCTCGTTCCTGAGGATCAGCAGGGCGACGTCGTCCTTGGGCGGGCCATCGGTGTGGTGGACCAGCGCCGTGAGGATCGTCCGCAGGACGGCCTGCGGTGTGGGCGGGTCCTCGCGGGCGGCCGAGGCGAGCACCTCGGGCAGCGGAAAGAAACGGCCGCCGGCGTCCCGTGCGTCCTCGGCGCCGTCCGTGTGCAGGACGAGCGTGTCGCCGGGCAGCAGCGGGGCACAGACGATGACGGGGAGTTCGGCGGGCAGCGGAAACGGGCCGAGCGGCGGGAGCGGGTCCGTGCGGGAGAGCGGTTCGGCCCGTGGACCGCTCAGCAGATGGGGCCAGGGGTGCCCGCAGTTCAGGGCCCGCATCTCCCCGCCGGGGAGGATCTCGAGCAGCAGGACGGTGACGAACTCCTCGGCGGTCCGGAAGGCGTGGCCGGTCCCCGCCGACAGGCGCTCGGCACGTGCCCGCTCCCGCAGGTGCCGGTCCATCGCCCGCTCCAGCCGGCGCAGGACTCCTGCCAGGTCGGGCTCCTCGTGCACGGCCTCGCGGAAGCCGGCGAGAACGGCACTGACGGTGGGGACGGCTCCGAGCCCGTGTCCGCGGACGTCGCCGATGACCGCCCGTACGCCGTACTCGGTGGCGACCACCTCATACAGATCGCCGCCGATCCGGGCGCCCCGGCCGGCGGACAGCTGGACGGCCGCGACGGCCAGCCCGTCGACGCGGGGAGGCGGCCGCAGCATGCGCTGCGCGGTACGGGTGATCGTGCGGCTGCGCCGCACCTCCCGCAGCAGGCTCCGCCCGACGTGCAGGGCCAGTCCGGTACCGAGAGCGCCGAGGACCGTGGGCGGCAGTCCGCAGGCGAGTGCTCGGCGCAGCAGCGGGCAGTGGTCGGGTCGCCAGGGGGCGCTCGGCCCCCGTGAGCTGGTCCTGGACCGCCCTGTGCGGGGCGCCCCACCCTTGAAGCGGATCATGCCGATGGCCCCCCATTTTGGCCCTGCCAGTACAGACCGGCCTCGAGAGGCCGGTCCGATTCTGTCGACCGGATCACCCGATCCGGACGTATCGCCCGGAAATGTCACCCGAACGAGTGAGGTAACCGAAGGGAACGGATGTGCGTGGGGCGCATACGGCCCTGTGGGACGGCTGAACCTTGTCCGGCTTCGCGGAGGCCCCACCCCCCACCACCCACAGCCACAGACCGCGGGTCTTGCTCGCAGTAACCCTGGGGCCCCGCGACCGCCCGGCGGACCTCCGGCATGATCCGCCGGGCGGTCGTGGACCCCTCGAGCGCGCGGGGACCGCGTATCCGGCCACGGCACGAACGAGCCGTGCGCGGCGGACACGCGGTCCCCGAAGAACGCCGTGGGCCCCGAGGAGTCCTCCGGGCCCGGAGGGCGTCAGCCCCTCAGGGTTGCCCCGGTGCGCTCGCCCGCGAGGGCGACCGCCGATTCGCGGGCCGCGGACGCCTCGTCGACCGTCAGCGTGCGGTCGGGCGCGCGGAACCGCAGCGCGTACGCCAGGGACTTGCGGCCCTCGCCCAGCTGCTCGGCGTTCTCGTACACGTCGAACAGGCGGAGGGACTCCAGCAGTTCACCGGCGCCCTCGCGCAGGGCCGCCTCGACGTCCGCGGCCGGCACGGAGCCGTCGACGACCAGGGCGACGTCCTGCGTGGCGACCGGGAAGGTGGAGATGCCCGGCGCCTGCGGGGTGCCTTCGCCGGCCTGCTCCAGCGCGTCCAGGTCGAGCTCCATCGCGCAGGTGCGCGCGGGCAGACCCAGGTTCTTCACCACGCGCGGGTGCAGCTCACCCGCGTGGCCGACGACGCGCTCGGTGCCGTCGACGGTGACCGCCAGTTCGGCGCAGCGGCCCGGGTGCCACGGGCCGTACTGGCCCTGGCGGACGACGAGTTCGGCGCCCGCCTCGGCTGCGACGCTGCGGGCGGCCTCGATCGCGTCGGCCCAGTCTGCCGGGCGGCCCGCGCCCCACCAGCCGGCCTGTTCGCGGGCGCCGGCCAGAACGGCGGCGACGTGCCGCGGCTGGTCCGGGAGCGCCGCGTCGAGCCCGGCGAGTTCCTCGTCGGTGGGCCGCCGGTCCACGGGCAGGCGGACGGCGGCGCGCTGCTCCTCGCGCGGCTTGAAGACCAGGCCGGTCTCGAACAGCGCGACGTCGTGGCTGCCGCGTCCGTCGTTGCGCCGCAGCGCGCCGAGCAGGCCCGGCAGCAGCGAGGTGCGCAGCGCGGGCTCCTCGTCGTTGAGCGGGTTGGTCAGCTTCACCACCCGGCGGGCCGGGTCGTCCGCGTCCAAGCCGAGCTGGTCGAAGATCTGCTCGCCGATGAACGGGTAGTTGGGCGCCTCGACGTATCCGGCGCCGGCCAGGGCCCGGCCGGTCCGGCGGTGCAGCCGCTGCCGGGAGGTCAGCCCGCGTCCGGCGGGCGGCCGGGGCAGGGTGACGGGCAGGTTCTCGTAGCCCTCGAGCCGGATGACCTCTTCGGCCAGGTCGTTCGGATCGGTGAGGTCGGGCCGCCAGGACGGCACGGTGACGATCAACTCGTCCTGGCCGTAGACGTCGCAGCCGACCTGCTGGAGGCGGCGTACGACGGTCTCCCGGCCGTAGGCGACACCGGCGACCTTGTCCGGGTGGTCGGCCGGGATGGTGAGGGTGTGCGGCGCGGACGGGGCGACGAACTCGGTGACCCCGGCCTCGGCCGTACCGCCGGCGAGCAGCACCAGCAGGTCGACGGTGCGCTGCGCGGCAGCGGCGGCGGCCTGCGGGTCGACGCCGCGCTCGAAGCGACGGGACGCCTCGGAGGACAGCTTGTGCCGGCGGGCCGTACGGGCGATCGGCACCGGGTCGAAGTGCGCGGCCTCGACGACGACCTCGGAGGTCGCCCGGCCGAGGGTGGGGGTCCCCCCGGTCGAGTCTGTTCGAGACCGGGGGAGGTCGGCGATCTCGGTGTCGGCGCCGCCCATGACACCGGCGAGCCCGATCGGGCCGCGCTCGTCGGTGATCACCAGGTCCTCGGCATCGAGGGTGCGCTGCACCCCGTCGAGCGTGGTGAGCTTCTCGCCCTGCTCGGCCCGGCGCACGCCGATGGTGCCCTGGACCAGGGAGCGGTCGTAAGCGTGCAGCGGCTGGCCGAGCTCCAGCATCACGTAGTTGGTGACGTCGACGGCCAGGGAGACCGGGCGCATGCCGGCCTTCTGCAGCCGGCGGGTGAGCCAGATCGGGGAGCGGGCGTCGGGGCTGAGTCCGGTCACCGTGCGGGCGGTGAAGCGGTCGCAGCCCAGAGGGTCGGAAACCTTGACCGGGTAGCCGAAGGCGTTCGGGCCGGGAACGTCGAGCAGGGCCGGGTCGCGCAGCGGCAGCCCGTAGGCGGTGGCGGTCTCACGGGCCACGCCGCGCATCGACAGGCAGTAGCCGCGGTCCGGGGTGACGGCGATGTCGAGGACCTCGTCGACCAGTTCCAGCAGCTCGACGGCGTCCTTGCCGATCTCGGTCTCCGGCGGCAGCACGATGATGCCCTTGGTGCCGTCGTCGCCCATGCCCAGCTCGTCGCTGGAGCAGATCATGCCGTGCGAGACCTTGCCGTAGGTCTTGCGGGCGGCGATCGCGAAGCCGCCGGGCAGGACCGCGCCGGGGAGCACCACGACGACCTTGTCGCCGACCGCGAAGTTGCGGGCGCCGCAGACGATCTCCTGGGGCTCACCGGTGCCTCCCCCAGAGCCGAAAGCCTGGGAGGTGCCCCCAGCCTGCCCGACGTCGACGGTGCAGAAGCGGATCGGCTTCTTGAAGCCCTCCAGCTCCTCGATGGTCAGCACCCGGCCGACGACCAGGGGGCCCTTGAGGTCGGCACCGAGATGCTCGACGCTCTCGACCTCGAGGCCGGCCGAAATCAGCTTGGCCTGCACGTCGCGGCCGGTCTCGGTGGCCGGCAGGTCGACGTACTCCCGCAGCCAGGAAAGCGGGACCCGCATCAGATCTCCATCCCGAACGGCCGGGTGAACCGGACGTCACCCTCGACCATGTCTCGCATGTCCTCGACGTTGTGGCGGAACATCAGCATCCGCTCGATGCCGAACCCGAAGGCGAAGCCGCTGTACTTCTCCGGGTCGACGCCGCAGGCGGTCAGCACCCGCGGGTTGACCATGCCGCAGCCGCCGAGCTCGATCCAGCCCTCGGACGAGCAGGTGCGGCAGGGGCGGTCGGGGTTCCCGACGGACTCGCCCTTGCAGACGTAGCAGAGCATGTCCATCTCGGCGCTCGGCTCGGTGAAGGGGAAGAAGTTCGGCCGCAGCCTGGTCTTCATGCCCTCGCCGAACAGCGACTGCACCATGTGGTCCAGGGTGCCCTTGAGATCCGCCATGGTGAGGCCCTCGTCCACGGCGAGGAGTTCCACCTGGTGGAAGACGGGGGTGTGGGTCGCGTCCAGCTCGTCGGTGCGGTAGACGCGGCCGGGGCAGATCACGTAGACCGGCAGCTCGCGGCCGAACAGGGAGCGGATCTGCACGGGCGAGGTGTGGGTACGCAGCACGACGCCGGACTCGGTGCCGCCCTGGGGGCCCTGCACGAAGAAGGTGTCGGCCTCGCCGCGGGCCGGGTGGTCCGGGCCGATGTTGAGGGCGTCGAAGTTGAACCACTCGGCTTCGACCTGAGGGCCCTCGGCGACCTCGTAGCCCATGGCCACGAAGATGTCCTCGATGCGCTCGGACAGCGTGGTCAGCGGGTGCCGGGCGCCGGGCGGTACGCGGTCGTGGGGCAGGGTGACGTCGACCGCCTCCTCCACCAGGACCCGGGCGTCCCGCTCGGCCTCCAGTTCGCTCTGGCGGCCGGCGAGGGCCTTGTTCACCGCACCGCGCGCCTGGCCCACGCGCTTACCCGCGTCGGCCTTGGCGTGCGGGGGCAGGGCGCCGATCTCGCGGTTGGCGAGGGCCAGCGGCGAGGCGGTGCCGGTGTGGGCGATCTTGGCCTCGTGGAGGGCGTCGAGGGAGTCCGCGGCGGCGAAGGCGGCGAACGCCTCGTCCCGCATGCGCTCGATCTCTTCCGGTTTCAACGCCTCGACCTCGACAGGGTCGTACGACTTATTGGGTGCCGACATCTCTTCCCGTACTTCCGATTGACTGGCTGATGGTCCCCGTCACCGGCTCGTGGCCGAAGCGTCTCCGTCTGTGGGACACAAAGGTGCCAGAGGCCGAGTCTAACGGGGTGAGGGACCGTGAATGCGCCCGTGGGGCCCCGGGCGCGCGCTAGCTGAGATACGCGGGGGCCGCCACGGGCAACGTAAATCGGAGTTCCGCACCGCCACCGGGGGCGCGGCCGACCGTGATGGTGCCGCCGTGGACCTCGACGATGCCCTTGACGATGTACAGCCCAAGGCCGGTGCCGCCGCGCTTGCTGCCCCTCCAGAAGCGGGTGAAGACGCGGTTCATGGACTCCTCCGGGATGCCGGGACCCTCGTCGCTCACGGTGACCGACGTGGCCGCGTGCTCGCCGTTCTCCCGGTCTCGGGGGGACGCCGAGGGCGTGATGTCGATGGTGACGGTTCCCTCGCCGTGGCGCACCGCATTTTCCAGCAGGTTGCTCAGCACCTGGTCGACCTTGTCGGGGTCGGCCCACAGGTCGGGCAGGGGGTGCTGGATCCGCAGCAGGAACCGGTCGGCGGGCTGTCCGGCGGCGACGTACGCCTGGATGTGCCGTCCGACGGCGGCTCCGATGTCGACGGGCTGGCGGCGCAGTTCGAGGCGCCCGGAGTCGATGCGGGAGATGTCGAGGAGTTCGGCGATGAGCCGGGTGACCCGGTCGGCGTCGGCGTCGACGGTCTCCAGCATCAGCTGCTTCTGCTCGTCGGTGAACCGCTCCCACTTGGCGAGCAGGGTGGCGGTGAAGCCCTTGACGGAGGTGAGCGGGGAGCGCAGTTCGTGGGCGACGATGGCGATCAGTTCGGCGTGGTTGCGTTCGGTGCGGCGCCGGGCCTCGGTGTCGCGCAGCGACACGACGACGCGGTGGACCGGTCCGGTGGGCCGGGTGCGGACGTAGCGAGCGGAGACGAGGACCTCCCGGCCGCCGGGCAGCAGCAGGTTGCGCTCGGGCTGCCCCACCCGGATGGCGAGGCCGCCGTAGGGATCGGTGAGCTGCCACCAGCGCCGGCCTTCCAGGTCCTCCAACGGCAGCGCCTCGTCGAGCCGTTGGCCGAGGGCACGCTCGGCGGGGACGGCGGCGATGCGGGCCGCGGCGGCGTTGAAGCAGATCACCCTGCCGTGCTCGTCGGCGACGACGAGGCCGTCGGGCAGCTGGTCGGGGTCGATGCCGAGTTCGGCGGGGCCGGCGGACCGGGGCGCGGGCGGGCGCGCCGCCCGAGGTGCTCCCGGTGCACTGCTCGTGCCGACGGTCATCCCCGTATCCCACCTCTCCGCACTTCCTCGGGGTGCCCCGCGCTCGGGCGGGGTGCCCCGGTCCGGTCGGAGCCGGGGAGCCTGGGGTACGGCCGAGAGCTGGGGGAGGGTCCCCGGGCAGGTCACCTTACTAGCTCTCGGTGACGGAGCGGCACCCTCCGACGGCGCGCTGTGCACGCGCCGACGCGTAGAGACATACGGCGGCGGCGGTGGCGAGGTTCAGACTTTCGGCCTTTCCGTGAATCGGAACACGCACGACGGCGTCGGTGAGCGCCCGGGTCTCCTCGGGAAGCCCCCATGCCTCGTTGCCGAAGATCCAGGCGGTGGGCCCGCCCATGGTGCCGTGGTCGAGTTCGTCGTCGAGGTCGCGGTCGCCGGCGCCGTCCGCGGCGAGGACCCGTACGCCGGTGTCCCGCAGGGCGGCCACGGCGCGCTCGACGGGGACGCCCACAGCGACGGGCAGGTGGAACAGCGATCCGACGGAGGCGCGTACGGCCTTGGGGTTGTACAGGTCGACGGAGGCGTCGGTCAGGACGACGGCCTCGGCGCCGGCGGCGTCGGCGCACCGCAGGACGGTGCCGGCGTTGCCGGGGTCGCGTACGTGGGCGAGGACGGCGACGAGCCGGGGGCGGGCGGCGAGGATCTCCTCGAAGGGGGTGTCGAGGAAGCGGCACACGCCGACGAGGCCCTGCGGGGTGACGGTGGTGGAGATGTCGGCGACGACCTGCTCGTCGGCGAGGTGGATGCGGGCGCCGGCGTCCCGGGCGGCGCCGATGATGTCCGCGTACCGCTCGGCGGCCTCCGGGGTGGCGAACAGTTCGACGAGGGTGGCGGCGCCGGTGCCCCGGTGAACGGCGGTGCCCCGGTGAACGGCGGCCTCTCGTACGGCCTGCGGCCCCTCGGCGAGGAACAGGCGCTCCTTGCCCCGGAAGTTCCGTTTGGCCAGCCGCCGCGCGGCGGACACGCGGGGCGAGCGGGAGGAGATCAACTCGGGGGTGGCGGGGGGCATTCGGTTCACTTTCGCTCTCGGCTTCCGTGGCAGCTCCCGCGCGGTGCCACGGAAGCTTCCGCACAGACTACGGACCCGCAGGCAGCGCCTGCGGGTCCGTTGGATCACGCCGGTTCGAGGCCGGCGCGGCGTCACGCGGCCTTGGGCGCGTTCACGTCCGCCGGCAGCGCCTTCTGGGCGACCTCGACGAGCGCGGCGAAGGCGGTGGCGTCGTTGACGGCCAGCTCGGCCAGGATCTTGCGGTCGACCTCGACGTTCGCGGCCTTCAGACCCTGGATGAAGCGGTTGTACGTGATGCCGTTCGCGCGGGCAGCGGCGTTGATGCGCTGGATCCACAGCTGACGGAAGTCACCCTTGCGCTTCTTGCGGTCGTTGTAGTTGTAGACCAGCGAGTGGGTGACCTGCTCCTTGGCCTTGCGGTACAGGCGCGAACGCTGACCGCGGTAGCCGGAGGCCTGCTCGAGGATCGCCCGGCGCTTCTTGTGGGCGTTGACTGCCCGCTTGACGCGTGCCACTTTTTAACTCCTTGTAGCGGGGCCGCGGTTGATGGTCACGCGGCCCGAAATCGATTGGGTCCCGGTCCTGACGTACCTAGGGCGCCGGAGCGCCGGAACGTCACTTGCCGAGAAGCTTCTTGATCTTCTTGGCGTCGCCCGGGGCCATCTCGGCGTTGCCGGTGAGGCGACGCGTCACACGGGACGACTTGTGCTCGAGCAGGTGGCGCTTGCCGGCACGTTCACGGAGCACCTTGCCGGAGCCGGTGACCTTGAAGCGCTTGCTGGCACCGCTGTGCGTCTTGTTCTTCGGCATGGCGCCGTTATCTCCTCGTCGGTGGCGCTCCGGTGCCCGGTCACGAAAACCGGGCACGGTGGAGCGTCGTACTTGTTTCGGTTATGTCCTGAGGGCCGGCGGGCCCCCGAGGTCATGCGGTCACACGTCGGCGGGAGCTTCGGCCGGTGCTTCAGCCGGTGCTTCGGCCGGCGCTTCGGCCGGTGCTTCAGCCGGTGCTTCAGCGTCCGCCGAATCCTCAGACTCCGCGACGTTCTGCGAGCGGCCGGGGTGGGCCTTCGCGTCCGCCTTGCGGGCTTCCTGCGCCTGGCGGGCCTCGGCCATCGCCTCGGTCTTCTTCTTGTGCGGACCGAGAACCATGATCATGTTCCGGCCGTCCTGCTTCGGGTTCGACTCGATGAACCCGAGGTCCTGGACGTCCTCCGCGAGCCGCTGCAGCAGCCGGTAACCCAGCTCGGGCCGGGACTGCTCGCGACCACGGAACATGATCGTGATCTTGACCTTGTCGCCCTGCTTGAGGAACCGGACGACGTGACCCTTCTTGGTGTCGTAGTCGTGCGGGTCGATCTTCGGCCGGAGCTTCATTTCCTTGATGACCGTGTGCGCCTGGTTCTTGCGCGCCTCACGGGCCTTCATGGCCGACTCGTACTTGAACTTCCCGTAGTCCATGAGCTTGCACACGGGCGGGCGGGCAGTCTCCGCGACCTCGACCAGGTCCAGGTCGTACTCCTGCGCAAGCTCCAGTGCCTTGGCCAGCGGGACAATGCCCACCTGCTCGCCACTGGGACCGACAAGTCGCACCTCGGGAACGCGAATCCGGTCGTTGATACGGGGTTCGGCGCTGATGGATCCTCCTCGATAGCACCACGCGACGGTCTGGCGGACAGCCGCGTAACGTCTGTGTTCGTTAGACCTAACCGCGCCGAAGCAACAAAAATGCCCCGGACGATCACAGGCGGGGCTCCTCGAACTACCGGAGCACCGCCGCGGTCACCGCGGGGCGCACTTTCGGGCGGGTCACCGCTGAGCGGCTCCGCCTGACCGGTGACCTGTCATCCGGGGGGACGATCAGGTGGGAGTTCGAAAGCCTCCACTTGTGGGCCGGGCACGCATGCTGTGGGCAGACGGGTCCGACCGGTCGTTACACGAGGTTACCAGCTTCCGCGGGGGTGCGCTAACCGCCTGTCCCGCGCTTTCTGCCGGCGCCCCTCCTGCTGTCAAGGGGACACGCGCCGGGCCCTATCGTGTGGGGCATGAGTGAGACCTCCCCCTCGGAGACCCCCGAGACCGCCGACAGCCCCGACTTCGACGCCATGACCCGTGACATCGCCGAAGTCCCGGCCGTCGAGGTGATCGTGACGGTCGCCGTCAATCTGATGAGCGCCGCGGCCGTGAAGCTCGGTCTGACCGAGGACGGCGACGCGCACAAGGACCTGGACGAGGCCCGCAAGCTGGTGCACGCGCTGGCCGGCCTGCTGGACGCGTCCGCGACCGAGATCAGCTCCTTCCACGCGGCGCCGCTGCGCGACGGCCTGAAGTCGCTCCAGCTGGCGTTCCGTGAGGCCTCGCTCGTCAAGGACGAGCCGGGGCAGGGCCCGGGCGAGAAGTACACGGGCGCGATCTACGGCTGAGCGTGCCGGAGCCCGGTGGTCCGGGCTCCGCATGCGGGTACGTACGGATCACCCGCGTACGTAGAAGGGCTCGCCCGGCGGCGTCGTCCCGGCCGGCAGTACTGCCAGGTCGAGGCCGCGCACCAGGCGGGCCCTCAGTGTTTCGTCGGCGGCCAGGCGCTGGGCCACGGCGCGGGCGGCCTCGGCGACGGGGGCCGCGGGGTCGAGGACCAGGGCGAGGGTGCCGTCGGCCTGTCCCGGTCCGAGGTGCGCGCGCAGGACGGCGGGCTCCGCGGCGACGACGGCGCGCAGGGCCTCGATGACCAGGGGGTCGGCCAGCGGGTCGGTCGTCGTACGCCCCTCGGCGAGCGCGAGCAGCAGCGGGCCGGTCAGTTCGAAGGGCACGGGCCCGGCCATGTCGAGGACGACCGTGTCCGCCTTCTCGTGCGCGGCGGCCTGCAGGGCCTGGTGCAGCGGTACGGCGACCGGGCGGGCCGCCGGGTCCCAGCGGGCGAGCGAGTCGGTGGAGGTGAAGGCGGGCAGCGCGGTGCGGTCACCGGCCTTCAGCGTGGGGACGGCCATGTCACTGGTCTTCTCCCGGCGCAGCCCCCGTTCGTCCTCCTCGGTCTCGCCGAGCACGGCCACCACGGGAACCAGCAGCCGGGTGCCCTTGAGCGCGTCGAGGACCGGCGCGACGGCGTTGCCGTCCTCGGCCCAGGCGGCGAGTGCCGCACTCAGCCGGGGGTCGGCGGAGCCGTCGTCGTCACGGTAGCCGGGGTCGGGAATGTTCTTGTTCGCCACGGTCGTCGACCCTATCGGCCCGGGACGGCAGGCTCGCACGTGGGCGGGCGGCCGTGGGCGGTGAAGAACGGGTGGGTGCCGCGCGACGCGACCGGCCTGTGGGTCGTGAACAGCGTCCGGCCGCGTCACGGTCGGGGGCCGGGACCTGATGGTGGCCGCGCTGTCGACGGTAATCCGTCGATGGCCCGGGGCGTGGCGCTGGTGGAGGCGGCGGCGCGGGCCGCGGTGGCGGCGTTCACCGACGAAGGACGTCGGGGCGGTTGGGCCTCCGCGCGCAAGTCAGGGGCAAGCGGCGATGACGCACGTGGGCGGGCCCTTCCCCGAAAGGCCCGCGGGAGCACGTCACAGGGCGATCGGCCGATGTGCCAGAGCCTGATCGACCACCTCGTCCGCCGAGAGGCCGCGCTCCGGCGGCCAGAAGATCAAGTCGCCGACATGTCCGGACGGGCATCCCAGTGCTCGGTCGAGTCCGTCCAGCCAGTCGGCCACCTCGTCCTCCGGGGCATGGTCCGCTCGCATGATCCGCCGCACGAGCGCGATCGCCTCCGCGCGGGTCGTCTCCACAGCGCTCATCGGGCCCCCTCCCTCCGCCGAGCCGTCCTCGCGCCCGGGCGGACTCTCAGCCGTCCTCGTGGCCCGGGCGGCGCCCGCGCCACAGGACGATCGTGGCGACCAGGAGAACGCCGCCCGCGCTGCCCGCGAGGGGGGCGGCCCAGTCGGCGGTTCCGGTGTCGGACTCGGCGGTGTCCGGACCGGGGCCGAAGTACTGCTCGCCGTAGGCCGCCGACTTCAGGCCCTCGGGCTTCAGCCGGGCGGCGGCCTCGATGGCGGCGGCCGGGTCGACGAAGCCGAAGCCGCGGGAGTCGTCGCGGCCGTCGGCGGGGGCGTTGCGTGCGGTGTCCTTCAGGAGGTTCTTGAGCTGGGCCGGGGTCAGCCCGGGGTGGGCCGCTTTGATCAGGGCGACGGCTCCGGAGACGAACGCGGCGGCGGCGCTGGTGCCCCAGCCCTCGTAGTACTTGCGGTCGGGGTCGGCGATGATCACGTCGACACCCGGGGCGCTGACCGTGGCGTACCAGCGGCGGGTGGAGAACGGGGCGCGGGTGCCGTAGCGGTCGACGGCGGTGACGGCGATGACACCCGGGTAGGCGGCCGGGTAGGAGACGCGGTCGCCCTTCTCGCCGCCGTTGCCCGCGGAGGCGACGACGGCCACACCCTTGCGGAGGGCGTACTGGATGGCCTCGTCCTCGCCGGACTCGGGGTGAGCGGAGGCGGAGTCGTCGCCGAGGGAGAGGTTGATGACGTCGGCGCCGTGGTCGGCGGCCCAGCGAATGCCTTCGGCGAGGGCGTTGCCGCGGGTCCTGCGGGCCTTGGCGCGGGAGGGGTCGCCGTCCTCCAGGATCACGCGGACGGGGAGGATCTTCGCCTCGGGCGCGATGCCCAGGACGCCTTCGCCGTTCCCCACGCCGTGTCCGTGGCCCGCGATGATGCCGGCCATGGCGGTGCCGTGCCGGGCCCAGGGGCGGTCTCCGGCTTCGGCTCCGAAGCCGACCAGGTCCTTTCCGGCGAGAACGTTCCCGGCGAGGTCGGGATGCTCGGCGTCGACCCCGGTGTCCAGGACGGCGACGGTGACGCCCGCGCCCCGGGTGGTGCGCCAGGCCTCCTGGGTGTGCAGGGCTTCCGGTCCCCACTGCCGGTCGCGGATGCCGTCCGCATGGGCGGTGGTGGGAAGCAGGGCGAGGCCCGCGGCCAGTAGAACGCTCAGGGTGGCGGCTCGGGCGGTCGCGGGCCTCATGACGGCTGCTCCGTGGTCGTATCGACGTTCTTGCGCAGGCCGCGTTCGACCCGGTCGGCGAGGCCGCGCGCCTCGTGGCCGAGGCCTGCCTGGGCGGGGGCGGTGGTGGCGCCGGACTCCATGCCGTCCTCGGCGGGCAGCGGGGTGCCGGCGTCGCGGCCGTCGGCCCAGCCGGACACGGCGTAGACGACGGCGGGGGCGTCGGTGAGGACGGAGATCGCCCAGGCGGCGCGCTGCCCGGCGCCGAAGCCGGCGGCCGCGGTGCCCTTCGCCGCGTACGGGCGGGGTATCAGGTCGGTACGGCGGTCCAGGCGCTCCTTGTCGAAGCGGCCGGCGAGGGAGACCATGTTGGCGGCGTCGGCCTTGGTGAACAGCAGGCCGACGGTGGTGACATGGCTCTGGGTGGCGTCGGTGTAGGTGGCGCGCAGCAGGCGTTCGCAGCCGAGGGGGGCGAGCAGCTTGCGCAGCAGCGGGTCGAAGGCGTCCTCGCAGCCGCTGTCCGGGGCCACGGCTATCCGGGTCCAGACCCGGTCGGCGTCGCCGGGGCCGGCACCTTCGCCCTGCACGGTGGGCGGGAACAGCTCGTCGACGGGGACGTTGTGCCACATGCTTGCGGCGGCGGCGAAGCCGGTGTCGGCCCCCTTCTCACCGGAGTCCCCGGCGAGCCAGCTCCCGGCGACGGCACCGCCGATCAGTCCCACACCGAGGACGAGACAGACCGCGGCGGCCACGACCTGGGAGCGGCCCCTCCGGCCGAGCGGGTGCGGCCGGGCGTTCTCGTCGTACCCCTCGGGCTGCGCGAACGTCACGACCGGCCGGCCGGAGCCGGAGGCACCGCCGGGTGCCATGGGAGCGCTCCAGGAGAACCCGGGGTCGGGGGCGCTTGGACCGGAGGGCGCGGCGGTCGCCCACCCGGTGCCGTACGGCTCGTCGGCGCCCGGACGCGAGGCCGGAACCCACGCCGCCTCGTCCCGCGCGGGATCCGGCGCCGGTCCGGTCGGCCGGGGCGGCCCGGCCGGGGGCGGCGGCGCGGCGGCCGAGTGCCCGGGGCCGAACCGCGGCCCCGGGGGCGCCGCGTGGTCCCGCTCCGGTCCGGCCGGCGTGGCGGGGTACGGCGGCACGTCCGGCCGGCTGGCCGGCCGGGCCGGCGCGGACGCCCGTACGGAGACCGGACGCAGACGGGTCGTCGTCTCCGACGGGGGCTCGGGGCGCGCGTCGGTGCTGCGGGCGTCCGCGCGGCCCGCGGTGGGGCGCCGCTCGGCGGGCCATTGCTGTCCGGTGCGGGTGGGGCCGTGCGTGGGCTGCGGTGGCACGGTGGCCGAGCCGGTCGGCGGGGTGCCCGGGGAAGGTGCCCCGTGGCCCACGGCCGGCGGGGTGTCCGGGAAGCGGGCGGACGCCCTCGGCGGGGGCGGCGGCGTGCCGCCCGTGCCCACCGGCCGGCCCTGCCCGCCGGCACCGAAACCCGGAAAGCGGGGCCGGGACGGCGAAGCCACCGAGGACGAGGCCGAGGAGGCGGAGGGAGACACCGGGGAGGAGGGAGCGGGCACGGGCGTGTCTCCTGCGCCGCCCTCCGCACGGCCCGTGTCGGCGGACGGCGCCGCGGCCGGCCGGCGCACGTCGAACGCGCCGGTTCCGCCGGAGGTCCGTCCCTTGGGCTGCACCGGTGCGGCGCCGTCCGCCGCTCTCCCGGTGGGCGTCGCAGCGGGCGTCTCATGCGGTCCGGTGCCGACGTCGGGCTGCCGTCGGTCCGGCTCACGAGTGTCCTCGTCCGCGCCGGCCGGCGGGTGGGACGGGCGCGGGGGCGTGGACGGTGGCGGAGGAGTCGTGGGGCCCGGGGAGTGGGAGGCGCGCCGCGCTTCCGTGCTCATGCACCCCCCGTTTCCTCGTGCCCGGACCGTTTCCTCGCCGCGGGCCGGTGTCTGCCGCCGGACCCGGTACGAAGTCGTCCCGGGCACAGATACCCGCACGGGAGAAGCGTCATCCCGGCACGGGCCTTTGTCCGGCGTGGGCCGCCGGGCGTGCGCGTCACTCTACGGCGTGACCCCGGCCGAACGGGAACCAGTCCACAGGCCCGCGGCATCTGCCCGGAACGTCCCCCTACCCGTTCGGAAGACCTGTCTGGCAGGCTGCGTTCATGACTGCGCGCGCCTCCGACCGGGCCCGTTACGAACAGGCCACCGCCCATCTCGACGCCCCGCTCGCGATCGTGGATCTGGACGCCTTCGACGCCAACGCGGACGATCTGCTCCGCCGGGCGGGGGGAAAGCCCGTCCGGGTGGCGAGCAAGTCCGTGCGCTGCCGCGCCCTGCTCGAACGGGCGCTCGCCAGGGACGGCTTCGCGGGCATCATGTCGTTCACCCTCGCCGAGTCCCTGTGGCTGGCCCGTTCCGGTTTCGACGACATCCTGCTCGCCTACCCCTCCGCCGACCGCTCCGGTTACGCCGAACTGGCCGCCGATCCCAAACTCGCCGCCGCCGTCACCGTCATGGTCGACGACCCGGCGCAGTTGGACCTGATCGACGCCGCGCGCGCCGGCGGCAGTGAGGTGGTGCGGGTCTGTCTGGAGCTGGACACCTCGCTGAAGCTGCTCGGCGGCCGGGTGCGGGTCGGTGCCCGGCGGTCCCCGCTCCACTCCCCCGCGCAGGTCGCCGAGGTGGCCCGCGCGGCGGCCCGGCGCCCCGGGTTCGAGGTCGTGGGGATCATGGCGTACGAGGGGCATGTCGCGGGGGTCGGCGACGCGGTGGCCGGGCAGCCGCTGCGGTCCCGGGCCGTGCGGCTGATGCAGGCCACCGCCCGGCGGGAGCTCGCCGCGCGGCGAGCGGCGGTGGTGCGGGCGGTGCGGGAGGTCGTGCCCGATCTGGAGTTCGTCAACGGCGGCGGTACGGGCAGCGTGCAGTACACCGCCGAGGAGGACGCGGTCACCGAGATCGCGGCGGGTTCGGGGCTGTACGTACCGCGGTTGTTCGACAACTACACGTCGTTCACCGGGCGTCCGGCGGCGCTCTTCGCCCTGCCCGTCGTACGGCGGCCGGGCGTGGGCGTGGTCACGGTGCTCGGCGGCGGTTATCCGGCCTCCGGCGCGGCCGGCACCGACCGGCTGCCGGTGCCCTGTCTGCCCGAAGGTCTGCGCTACGACCCCCAGGAGGGGGCCGGCGAGGTGCAGACGCCGCTGCTGGGCCCGCCGGCCGACGATCTGCTGATCGGCGACAAGGTGTGGTTCCGGCACGCCAAGGCGGGCGAGCTGTGCGAGCGGTTCGACGCACTGCGGCTGATCGAGGGAGACGCGGTGACGGACACCGTACCGACGTACCGCGGCGAGGGCATGACGTTCCTTTAGGTCCGGTCCGGCGCGGGTCAGGGGGTGGGGCCGACGCTGTCGCCCACGCCGCCGCCCGGGTCCGCGTCGCCGACCGCGCGGATGCCCCGGGTGATGCGGTCCATGTCGGTGAGGGGCGGTGCGCCGTCGCCCGCCTCGAAGACGTAGCGGACGACGATCGGCGCCCCGGTGCCGATGGTGGAGGGGAAGACCAGCGACTGCACGTACCCGCCGGGGCCCTTGCCGGTCGTCACCTGCCGGCGGACGAAGTACCCGGCGCGGCCCGCCACCGCGACCGGGCCGGACTTCACGACCTTGTGGGACTCGATGCCGCCGTAGGGCTTCCGGTCGAGGGCGTCCTCCTCGAAGGCGTCCTCGACCGCGTCGGAGACGTCCTCCTCGGCGAGCAGCTCGGGCGAGGTCTCATCGGTCGCGGTCACCGTCCGGGACATGACGAGGCCGTGGCGGCAGACGCTGCCCTCGCCCGGGCAGTCGTGAGTGCCGGGGGTGGTCATGACGACGTCGTCCTGACTGACGTTCTCCGGCCGCACCCAGCCGTCGAGGAGCGGGAAGGTGATGCCGTTGAGCTGGTCCTCGACGATGTTCGGATCGTCGGCGGGAGGTCCGGACGCGGACTCCGAGGGGGGCCCGGACGGGGTGGGGCCGACGCCGTCCGGTACCTGGGCGGACGGTGCGGTGGTCGGGCCGGTCCTGATCTCCGGGTCGTCGTCGCCCAGCAGCACCGCGCCGGTGACGATCGCGGCGACGAGCACGGCCGCCGCCGTGACGAGGGCGATCACCGGGGTACGGCTGCCGGAGCCACCGGGGGACGGCGGCACCGGCCCTCCGGGGACCCCGGGGGTACGCCGGTGTCCGGTCCAGGCCGCACCGTCCCACCAGCGTTCCAGGTGCGGGGCGTGCGGGTCGGGGTACCAGCCGGGTGCGGGCGTCATGCTCATCCGGGCACTCTAGGAGGAGTACCGGCGAAGCCCGCCTCCGTTCCCGTGACTCGTCCGCGCCCAAAACAGGTTGCCGCCCCGGTCGCGGACGTCGGCGTCGGCGTCGGCGTTCAGCGGTGCCCGGTCGGCATCGTCTCCGTGTCGAACGCCACGAAGCGCAGCTCCGAGGTGTAGCGGCGTCCCTCGTCGTCGTGGAGCCAGGTCTGCTCCGGTGAGGGCAGCATCTCCGTGAACGTGACCGTGCCCCGTGGGTCCCTGCGGGCCAGCCGACGCAGCGCCTTGGCGAGGATCGTGACGTACACGGGGCTGTCGAAGTCGACGTAGAACGGCCGGGACTCGGCCGGGGAGACGACGAAGACGTAGCGGGGCAGGCCGAGCCGGGCGCGCCACCGCCGGGCGCGGACGAAGCGCCGGGCCTCGTCCTTGTCGTCGGCGAAACCGGCCTCCGACGCGGGCAGCCGCCACGTCTCCCGGGCCACCACCAGCCGGTCGACGGTGACGCGCGGTGTGTGGCCCTCCGGCGGCAGGAGGTGGAAGAGGTCCATCGACAGGGTGGTCAGGACGTGTGAGAAGACGTCCGTCACCGGGAACCGCGCGCCGTCCGGAAGCCGGACGACGAGGTCGCCGTCGCGCTCCTCGACGACGGCGTCGGCGCTGCGCACGGCCCGGGGGCGGGCGGGGTCCGCGGTGAAGTCGGTCAGGGCGACCTGGTAGTCCTGGGGCCGTATCAGCGTGTGCCGGACCCGTGCGGACAGGCGCGCACGGTGCTCTTTGGGGATCAGCGGCAGCAGGCGCGGCCCGGGGTGGTCCCGGTCGGTGAGACGGAGCAGTTCGCAGGCGTCCGGGTGCTGGTGGGTGAAGAGGGAGGCGCCCAGCGTGTTGGCGGCCAGGTGGAGTTCACCGAGGACGAGGGTGAAGTCGCCGCGGGCCACCGCCTCGGCACCGTCGGCGGCGATCATGATGTCCGGGCTCAGGTAGCGGGCCGCCGTCCAGCCGCCGGAGCCGGTGAACTCCTCCCGCACCGCCGCCTCGATGTCCGCGGAGCGGACGGTCACCCGGCGGGTGCCCGGGGGGATCGCGAGGATCCGCTGCCAGGTGGCGGCGAACTCCTCCTGGAGTTCGCCGGCGGTGGCGCGCGCGGTGCCGTGCAGCACCGGCAGGCACGCGAACCAGAAGGCGGCCAGGTCGACCGGTCCCTCGGCGGCGAGGCGTTCGTACACCGCGCGCGTCCCGGTCCGTACGACGTCGGCGAGCCGTGAGGTGAGCCACCCGGCGCTGTCCATGAGCAGCCGCAGCGGACGCAGTGCCTCCAGCACATCGGGACCGAGGCGGGCCGTCGCGGACCGGCGGGCGTCGTGGTATACCAGCGCCCGGCACGGCGCGGTCGACGCGGACTTCTCCCGCACGGCGGCGGTGTCGGTCAGTTCGGTGAAGTCCCGTTCCAGGCCGGTCAGCGCGCCGGCCAGCGCGTCCACGTCGTGGGCGGCGGCCACCGCCGCGCGGCCCTCCTCCAGCCGGTCCAGCGCGGCGAGCCCCCGTCGGCGCGGTTCCGGCGCGTCGACGGTCTCCAGCCAGGCACGCAGGTCCCGGTCGGGGTGGGTGCCCGCAGGGACGTCCAGACGCCATACCACCAAGCGGCGGGCGACCAGGTCGGTGAGGACGTCAAACACGTCGTGATCCGGGAGCGCGGCGGCGATCGCCCGCGCGGGGCGGACGCCGTCACAGAGGGCGAGAACGGCCGCGGTCTCGGCGGGGACCGTCACCGGGCGCCGGCCGGGCACACGGACCCGGCAGCCGTCCACCGTCACGAAGGGCACCCGGCGGGGGGCGATCCACTCCCGTAGGCCGGGGTCGGCGTCCAAGGTCCTGGCCAGCGCGTCGATGCCCCAGCTCGCCCAGTAGACGGTGGACTCGGCGACGATTCCGGATCCGCTGTCGACGACGGCGCCGGACGTCGCGGCGTCCCAGCGGCCCCAGCCGACGGGGCCGAAGAAGCCGATGGTGTCGTTCTTCACGCAGAACCGCTGCCAGTAGTGGGCGACCAGTTCCTCGCGCTGGCGGGGCATGCTGCTGCGGCTGTCCACGCCGGGCGTCCAGCGCAGGAACGGGGCGATGCCGGAGGTGAGCACCGGGCGGTTCTGCCAGGCCACCGCCTCCCGGAAGGACGGCGTGCGGGCGATGTCCTGGAGGGTGTGCGCGGTCTCCACGGCAGCGTCGGAGAAGAGACGGGTGAAGTCCGCCCAGCAGGTGCCGTCGAGGGGGGTGTCCGCGTCGAACTTGTCGGCGGCCTCGGCCAGTCCGGGCGGGGCCAGCCGCAGCACCCCGTCGGCGGGGAAGCCGGGGCCGCGCAGCGCGAACTGCTCCCACAGACGCCATCGGCCGAGGGACGGTACGAGGTCTTCGGTCATGGCAGGGCTCTCCTTGGCGAGCGCGGGAAACGGGTGGGCGGAGGGGCGGGTCGGGTGGGCGCGTCGGGTATGGCACGTCGGGCGGGCACGCGGCACGACGGCAGGGAGGGAAACAGTCGGGAGCGGGCAGAGAGAGTTCGGGCCGGCACCGGGCATGGACGGGTGCGCGGCGCGCGCCGGTCCCTGGTCCTCGTGCGGTCGCGTCGGGGCCAGGGACCGGTGGGGCGCACGGTGGATGTGGAGCGGGTGCCGCGGGGTCAGGAGCGGCCGTGGTCGGCGTCGACGACCTCGGCCAGATCCCTCGGTGTGGGGTAGGCGAAGACCAGCGAGACCGGAACTTCCGCGCCGAGGACCTCTTCGAGCCGGCCGGTGATCTGGAAGGCGGTGAGCGAATCGCCGCCCGCCTCGTAGAAGTCGGTGTCCGCGGTCAGGTCGGGCAGGCCCAGGACGTCGCGGAAGATCTCGACGAGCAGGTCGGCGGTGCGGGTTGCGGTCGCGGCGTTCTCGGTCATGGTGTGCGCTCCTCGGTGGTTGTCGCGGTGGGTGTTTCCACGGTTGTTTCCGTGGGTGTCGCGGTGTGTGGGCGGAGAAGGGCGTGCAGGCGGGCGGGGGTGTTGCCGCCGGAGACGACGGCCACGGCCCGTTCGCGGCGGCCGGCGCGCAGGGCTCCGGCCAGGGCGACGGCCCCGCTGGGTTCGGCGTCGACGCCCAGGCGGTGCAGCAGGGCGGCGGCGGCGAGGATCTCGGCGTCGCCGACGGCCATCAGGTCGTCGACGCGGTCACGGATGATCGGGTAGGGGACGCGCCCCGGCCGCTGACCGCGCAGGCCGTCGGCGACGGTGGCGCAGGGCGGCAGCTGGACCGGGTGCCCCTCGGCCAGGGAGCGGGCGTAGCGGGGGGTCAGGGCCGGTTCGACGCCGACCACCCGGACCGGGTGGCCGGCGGCGGCGAGACAGACGCCGGCGAGGAGCCCGCCGCCGCCGGTCGGGACGTAGACCGTCTCGGTGCCGGGGGCGTCGGCGAGCAGTTCGGTGCCGACCGTGCCCTGCCCGGCCACCACCAGGGGGTGGTCCGAGGAGGGCACGAGGGTGGCGCCGGTCTCCTGCGCGAGCCGGCCGGCCCGCTCCTCCCGCTCGGCCACTCCCCCGCCCACCTGGACCGTCTCGGCGCCGAGCGCGCGGATGACGGCGGCCTTGGCGGGGGTCGCGCCCGCCGCGAGAACGACGGTCAGCCGGATGCCGAGGGAGCGGGCGAGCCGGGCGAGTGCGATGCCGTGGTTGCCGGACGAACCGGTGACGACCCGGTCGGCGTCCAGCGCCAGAACGGCGTTGGCGGCTCCGCGCATCTTGAACGAGTGGCCGGTCTGCAGGTGTTCGGCCTTCAGCAGCAGGTCCGGCCCGTGGGTCGCCGTCACCGGGCCGCGCAGCAGGGGCGTGCGCAGGACATGAGGGGCGATCCGGGTGGCCGCCGCGGCGACGTCGGCGGGGCCGGGCAGGGTGCCGACCGCGGCCGGCCGCAGACCGGTGGCGGTCACGGGGCACTCCCGACGACCAGCCGGCGGCGGTCCGCCTTGCCGCCCCGGGTGGTGGGCAGCTCGTCGTGGCGCTGGAACCGGCGGGGCATCAGATGCGGAGGCAGGGAGCGGGCCAGGTGGGTGCGGAGCTCCGCGTCGGCGGTGGCGGTCAGGTCGCCGGTGACGTGGGCGGTCAGGTACACCCGTCCCCGGTCGTCGGTGTGCGCGGTGACCGCGGCGCCGCTGACGCGCGGGTGGGACAGCAGTGCGCCCTCGATCTCGGCGGGGTCCACCCGGTGGCCGCGGATCTTGACCTGCCGGTCGGTGCGGCCGACGTAGGTCAGGCCCCGCGGGCCCCACCGGCCGAGGTCGCCGGTGCGGTAGAGGCGGGCGCCGGGCGGTCCGAAGGGGTCGGGCAGGAAGCACTCGGCGGTACGGGCCGGGCGTCCGCCGTAGCCTCGCGCCACGCCCGCGCCGCCGATGTACACCTCGCCCACGCTGCCGTCGGGGACCGGTGCGAGGCCTGCGCCGAGCACCCGGACGACCGTGCCCTCCCGGGGCGTGCCCACCACGTCGGCGGCCGTGTCGGGATCGGCCGGGACGGCGTGGCGGGTGGTGGTCATGGTGCACTCGGTCGGGCCGTACTGGTTGACGAGCGTGCCCGGTACCGTCCGCCGTCCGCCGGCGGTGAGGAACGGGCGCAGGGACTCACCGCTGGAGGCGACCAGGGTGACGCCGGCCAGCGGGTCGGCCGGGTCCGGCTGCCCGGCCAGGTGGGACAGGAAGGACGGGGTGACGCTGAGCAGCGCGGTCACCCGGTGTTCGCGCACGGTACGGACGAAGTCGCCGGGGCGCAGCAGCCGGGCGCGCTCCGCGATCACCAGCCGGGCGCCGGCCAGCAGCGGGGCGAAGGTGTCCCGGATCGAGGCGTCGTAGCCGAGCGGCGCGGTCTGCAGGGCCACGGTGTCCGGGCCGAGGCCGAAGGCGCGTGCGGTGTCGCGCAGGTAGGCGTCGAGGGCGTGGTGTTCGACCAGGACCGGGCTGGGATCCCCGGTGCTGCCGGAGGTGTGGCTGACGTAGGCCAGGGCCTGCGGGTCGACGGGCGGGGGCGGCGTCGCGGGTTCGTCCGGCGGGGCGGTGGGACCGTCGGGCTCGGCGGTCGGACGGCCCGGCTCGGTACCCAAACGCTCCGGCTCGGCGCCCGGACGGTCCAGCAGGACCGTGGGCATGTCCAGGCCGAGCGCGTGGGCGTGCGCGGAGGTGCTCAGCAGCAGACGGGTGTCCGCCCCGCGGACGAAGGCCGCCAGCCGCTCGCGGGGCTGGGCCACGTCCAGGGTGAGGAAGGCGGCTCCGCAGCGGATGACCGCGGACATCGCGGCCACCGCGTCGGCGCCGTGCTCGACGGCGACGGCGCACACCGTCTCCGGTCCGGCGCCATGGGCCCGCAGCAGCCGGGTCAGCTCCTCGGCGCGCGCGGCCAGCCGACCGTACGTGATCTCACCGGCGGGGGTGTCCAGCGCGATCCGCCCCGGGTGGCGGGCGGCGTGCGCGGCGAGGTCGTCGGCGACGGTGCGCATCACGCCTCCTCCGTGCCGGTGACGGTCCGGTCGACGGCCACGAAACGGAGTTCGGAGGTGTAGCGGTGCCCGTCGTCGTCGGTGAGCCAGGACTGCTCGGGGGTGGGCAGCATCTCGCTGACCTTCAGACGGGCCCCGGGGTCCTTGCGGGCGAGCCGGCGGGCCGCCTTGGCGAAGATGGTGACGTACACGGGGCTGTCGAAGTCGACGTAGAACGGGCGGGGTTCGGTCGGGGAGACGATGAAGACGAAGCGGGGCAGGTCGTGGCGGCGCCGCCAGTGCCGGGCGCGCACGAATCGGGCGGCCTCGTTCTTCTCGTCGGCGAAGTCGACTTCCGAGACGGGAAGTTGCCAGGTCTCGCGGGCCACGGTCATGCGGTCGACGGTGATGCGCGGGGTGTGTTCGCCCTCGGCGCGGAGGGTGAAGCGGTCCATGACGCGCTGGGTGAGGGTGTTGGCGTAGGCGTCGAGCACGTCGTGGGCGCTGCCGTCGGGCAGCACGGCGGTCAGCCGGCCGTCCCGGTTCTCGACGCGGACGTCGGCGCTCGGCACCGAGTTCGGGCGGTGCGGGTCGCCGGTCTGGTCGACCAGGGTCACGTAGTGGTCCTCGGGCCGCTCCAGGGACGGCCGGCTGCGGGTGGACCAGCGCAGGGGCAGCTCCTTGGGCAGCGTGGGCAGCAGGCGCGGGCCGGGGAAGTCGCGGCTGGTCTCGGTGATCAGCCGGTCGCGGTCGGGGTGCTGGTGGACGAAGAGGGAGGCGCCCATGGTGTTCAGAGCGCAGTGCATCTCGCCGAGGACGAGGTCGACGTCCCCGCGGGTGAGCGCGTCCGCGTCCTCGGCGACGACCAGGATGTCGGGGCTGACGTAGCGGGCGAGGGACCAGCCGTCGCCGGGCTCGCCGAACTCCCGGCGCACCCGGTCGGCCAGCTCGGCCGTGGTCAGGCGGACGCGGCGGGCACCGGGCGGGACGTCGAGGATCCGGGCCCACTTGGCGCGCAGTTCGGCCTGGACGGCGTCGATCAGGTCGCCGGCGTCCGGGTGCGGGGAGGGCAGGGTGTTCATCCACAGGGTGGCGAGGTCCACGGGCGTGCCGTCGGCGCTCAGGCGGTCGTGGACGGTGCGCAGCCGGGCGCGGATGGCATCGGCGAAGCGGTTCGTCATCCAGCGGGCGGCCGTCAGGCACAGCTGGAGGGGCTCCAGACGGGCCAGCAGTGCGGGTCCGGCCGTGGCAGTGGCCGACCGTCGGGCGTCGGAGTACACCAGTCCCCGGCAGGGGGCGGTGCGTGCGCCCTTGGCGCGCTGGGCCTCACTGTCGGTGAGGGCGGCGAAGTCGGCCTCCAGGGCGCCGATCGCGGCGGTCAGCGCGGTGGCGTCGGTCCCGGCGTCCCGTACGGCGTCGCGGCCGTGCTCCAGCACGGCGAGCTTCGCCAGCGCCCGGCCGCGGACGGCCTCGTCGGGTACGCGCTCCAGGATGTGGCGCAGGGCCCGGTCGGGGTGGGTGGCCGCGGGCACCTCCAGACGCCACTGCACCCAGCGCCGTCCGGCCAGTTCGCGCACGATGCCGGCGACGTCGTCGCTCTCCAGGCCCAGGTCGGCGGCGACGGCGGCGAGGTGCCGGGTGCCGTCGCAGCGCAGCAGCACGGCCTGGTGGAGTTCCCCGACGGGCTGGGCGGGCCGTCCCGGGATCCGTACCGTGCCGTCCTGGCAGTGGACGAAGGAGACCCGGCGCGGCGGGATCCACCGCATCAGTTCCTCGTCCTCGGCGAGCACCTTGGCCAGGGCGTCGATGGCCCAGCCGGAGAAGTAGACCTCCTGCGCGGCGAGGAAGCCCCGGCCGGCGTCCACGGCGACGGCGTGCGGCGCCGACAGGTCCCAGCGGCCCCAGCCGACGGGGCCGAAGAAGCCGATGGTGTCGTTCTTCACGCAGAACCGCTGCCAGTAGTGGGCGACCAGTTCCTCGCGCTGGCGGGGCATGCTGCTGCGGCTGTCCACGCCGGGCGTCCAGCGCAGGAACGGGGCGATGCCGGTGCGCAGGACGGCAGGGTTCTGCCAGGCGAGGGCCGCCTGGAAACGGGGCTGGGCGGCGACTTCCTGGAGGTGGCGGGCGGTGTCCACGGCGGCCGCCGACAATTCCTCGGCGAAGGCCTGCCACTCGGGTCCCGACAGATCGGTGCCGGGGCCGAATTTGTCGGCGGCCTCGGCCAGTCCGGGCGGGGCCAGGCGCAGCACGCCGTCGGCGGGGAAGCCGGGGCCGCGCAGCGCGAACTCCTCCCAGAGCCGCCAGTCTCCGCCCGGCAGCAGGACCGGTGCGTGCTCGTCCGACATCACGTGCTCCTTCCGGAAGGGGGTGCGCGGGGGAGGCCGCTCGGCCGGGCCGTGGCCGCCGCCGGGATGCCCAGCTCCCCGGGCGTACAGCACCGTCCCGCGCCGGGGCGGCAGGGCACCAGAGAAGATCCGGCAGCAACGCGCGCCGCGGGCTCGGCGCGTTCGTCCCTGCCCCGGCAGGGGGGCCGCCCGGCACGCTGTCGGCGTCGGTCCCGACCTGCGGCCGGCCCCATCACCTGCGGGAGGTTCACCGTGACGCAATCCCACTCCGCGACCGGTTCGGGCGCCGAGGAGGCCCGCCCGGGCACCGACGAGGTGTATCTCGTGGTGCGCAACGACGAGGAGCAGTACTCGATCTGGCGGGCGGACCGTGAAGTGCCCGCCGGGTGGTACCCGGAGGGCCGGCGGGGCAGCCGGCAGGAGTGCCTGGACCACATCGGCGTGATCTGGACGGACATGCGCCCGCTCAGCCTGCGCCGCCGGCTGGCCGGGGCGGATGTCTGAGCCACGGGCGGGCCGGCTCCTGGACCCGCCGGCGCACGCCCCGCCGCCGGCGCCGTCCGGGCTGCTGTGCCCGGCCGTACTGGACCTGTCCGGGCTGCGGCACCGGGCGCGGGCGCCGGGTCCGCGCGTGCTGAGGAGACCGCTGGAGCTGTACCTGGCCCACGTCGGTGCCCTGGACGAGCGGACCCTGCGGGACGCGCGGGAACTGCTGGACGCGGAGGAGCGGGACCGGGCCGGCGCGTTCCGGCACGACCGCGACCGGGCCGCGTACGTGGTCGCGCACGCGGCCCTGCGCGACGTGCTGAGCACCCTGCTCGGCGTGCCCGCCGACGCGCTGCCGCTGATGCGGAAACCGTGCACGGGCTGCGGCGGACCGCACGGGCGGCCGGCCCTGCGCATGCCGGGTGTTCACTTCTCGCTGTCCCACAGCGGGGGTCTGGTGATGGTGGCGCTCGCCCCCGCGCCGGTCGGTGTCGATGTGGAGGGGCTGGCCACCATGCGGGCGGTGCTCGGCGCGCAGTCGGCGCTGCACCTGGCGGAGGCGGACGAGCTGGCGCTGCTGCCCGCGCACGAGCGTCCGGCCGCGTTCACCCGGGCCTGGGTGCGCAAGGAGGCCTACCTCAAGGGCCTGGGCACGGGTCTGGTGCGCGATCCGGCGCTGGACTACGTCGGCACGGGGCCGCTGCCTACCGCCCCGGCACCGGGGTGGACGGTACGGGACATCCTGGTCCCGGCGGGGTACGCGGCGGCGGTGGCCCTGCGGACGCCCTGACGGCGTCCGCGCGAACACGGCGGGGACCGGGCCGAGGGGGCCCGGTCCCCGCCGCGGTATTGCGGCCTCCTGACGCGGCCCTGCGCCCCGCACGTGGGCGAGGAACGCGACGGCTTCACCAATAACCCACATTTGAAACGGAGTTGGCGCGCTACGATCACCGGCGTGACCGCTCCGGAACCGACCATCGTCGCCACCTCCGGGGGTCACCGCGTCGGCACGCGCACCCGGGTCCTCTTCCACTCCCTGGTCCACCACGCGGTCGATCTCTCCGGTGTGCACGGCCGACGCCCCCGCGTCCTCTACCTGGGCACGGCGGTGGGCGACGCCGAGCACGTCACGGCGCGGGTGGGCGAGGCCGCCCGGGTGGCGGGCTTCGACCTCACCCCGCTCCAGCTCTTCCCGATGCCGAACGTGGACGACGTCGAGGGCACGGTGCTCGACCACGACGTGGTCTGGGTGATGGGCGGCTCGGTGGTCAACCTGCTCGCCGTGTGGCGGGCGCACGAGCTGGACGTGGTCCTGCGGCGCGCATGGCACTCGGGTGTGGTGCTTGCCGGGGTGAGCGCGGGTTCCATCTGCTGGTTCCAGGGCGGCACCACGGACTCCTTCGGTCCCGGACTGCGCCCGGTCACCGACGGGCTGGGCCTGCTGCCGTACGGCAACGGGGTGCACTACGACAGCGACGAGGACCGGCGTCCGCTGATCCACCGGCTGGTGGCCCGGGGCGTCTTCACGACAGCGCACTGCACCGACGACGGTGTGGGGCTGGTCTACCGGGGCACCGAACTGGTCGAGGCGGTGGCGGAGGAGCCGGACAAGGCCGCCTATGTGGTGCGCCGGGACGGCGAGCGGGCCGTGGAGGAGCGGATGGAGCCGCGGTTGCTGCCCTCGCCCCCCGGCTGACCCGCCGGCCGGACAACCGTGCGAAGGAGACGGCGACCGCGCGGGGTGACGGGCACCGCGCGCGGCCGTCGCGGCTCCGTGGCCACGGCTCCCGCCTCCGTCCCCGCGTCGCTCCACCGCCTCAGACCAGGCCGTGGCGTACCGCGTGGGCGACCGCGTGGGCCCGGTTACGGGCCTGCAACCGGGCCATGATCTCGTAGATGACGTTTTTGACGGTGTGTCCGGAGCAGCGCAGCAGCAGGGCGATGTCCGCGTTTCCGTGGCCCTCGGCCATGAGGCGCAGCACCGACGTCTGCCGGGCGGTCAGGGCGGGCCGGCCACCACCGTCGGCGGCCGGGTCGCCGGGCCGCGGACCGCCGGCCAGCAGGTGGGAGAGGTCCGGGTAGGGGATGCTCGGATGCGGATGGGCCGCGCGGCGCACCGCCGCCGCCAGGCTCTCCTCGGTGAGGTCGGCGGCCCGCAGGACGACCGCCCCGGCCCGCAGCGCAAGCCGCAGTCCCGTGCGGCCGACGGTGTCGCACACCAGGACCGGCGGGCCCGCGCCGTGCCGACCGCGCAGGGCCTGTGCGACGTCGGCGGCGGCCACCACGGTGACGGTCCCGGGCCCGTCGTGCTCCGCCGTGTGGACCAGACCGGCGCGGCGGGCCATTGCGCGGATTCGGTCGGCGCCCCGTGCGTGCGGGATGTGAAGGGCCGGGAACGCGCCGGCCGTGGCGGCGAACGCCGGGGGCCGGGCGGGCGCGGCGGTCAGGGGCGGCGCGGGCGCGGCGGTCAGGGTCGCGGTCACAACAGGCCCGCCCGGAGCGCGTAGGCGACCGCGTGGGCGCGGTTGCGCAGCCGGAACCGCTGGGTGATGTCGTGCACCACGGTGGTCACGGTGCGCGGCGAGTAGGCGAGCCGCTGGGCGATCTCGACCGTCTCGTGGCCGTCGGCGACCAGCCGCAACACCGAGCGCTCCCGGTCGGACAGCATGCCGTCGGTCCAGCCGCCGGTGCCGTGCCGGACCTCCGACGGGCGGTCCAGGAGCTGTTCGAGCAGGCCGGGTGGCAGGGTGCAGTCGTCGCGGGCGGCGGCCAGCACCGCGTGGGCGAGGCGGGGGCCGTCGGCGTCCCGGCGCACCAGCAGGCCGCGGGCACCGGCGGCCAGGGTGTGCAGGGCGTCGCCGGAGGCCAGGACACCGGCAACCAGTACGACGGCGGGGCCGTGCCTCAGGGCGCGGGTGGCGCGCACCATGTCCAGCTCACCCGGGCCCAGGCGGTCGACGGTGAGGACGGCGACCCGGGCCTCGGCGGGCTCGCACACGGTCAGTTCCGGGCAGGCCAGCAGGGTCGTACGCGTGCCGGCCTCCAGTACCGGATCCAGGGCGACCACGCCGACGGATACGGGTGCTCCCATCTGCTGCTCCTAGGAAGTCGGTCCGCCCGGTCGTAGGCACTCCGGGCGGTATGCGGTGGGGACTGCGCACCACCGTGCCGGGCGCGGGGACACGGCGGCATCGGTAACCGGCCCCCACCTTTCCCCGGGCGGGGCAGCCCCATCGGCTCGTGATCCCCTCGCGTCCTCCTCCCCGGTCCGGCATCCGGCGGCCCCCGGCCGGTCCGGGCGGCGGCGTGATCAGCGGACCTGGGATCCGGGGGACGGGAAAGGACCGGTCATGGGGGACCGCGGCCCGGAGAAGGGGTGCGCATGGGGGTCCTCGCATACGCCGGGGGCGGTCACAAGGGCCGAACGCGCAGGATCACGCTTCCGTCCGGTGCTCCGTCCCCCATCCGAGCTGTACGGGTGACCCCGCATCCGAACTGCGGGTTTGCCGCCCGGGGACGGTTTCGGGCGCTCCCGGCCGCTGGAGCGGAGCGGGGGTCGCGCAGAATATGGGGGCCGCTTACCCATGTGGGGGTCGCGGAAGGTCTGCGACCTTCTTTCTCGTGACTGAGACCGCCAGCCTCCCGACGTCCCGGAGCACCGGCCTCCCGCCCTCGTGGTGGGCACCGGCGCTGTCCCTCGCGGAACGACTCGCCGCCCCCGGCCTTGCCGGGGCTCCCGCCGGAGCCGCCGCCGGGGGCGCCCCCTGGGCCGCCGGGGACGCCGAGGGCTTCGCCCTGCGGCTGACCGGTCTGGGCGTGGACGGCGCCACGGCCGCGGCGCTGGCCGCGGAGCCCGCGGCGCGACTGGCCGCCCGTGCCCCGAAGCCCGACTGGGCGCGGTACGCCGAAGCGGCCCTGGACACCGCCGCGACGGCACCGGTGGAGACGGTCGCCCCCGGCGAGGGGCCCGACGCCTTCGCTCCGGTCGTCCGGCCGCTGGTCGCCACCGCCACCGCGCGGCTGGCCGAGTTGCTGCCGGCGTTCGCGGACACCGAACCGGCCGTGTGGCGGGAGGCGTTCGCGCGCCGGCTGACGCACCAGCTGGTCCGGCAGGCGGCGCGGACCCTGGTCCACGAACTCGACACGGCGCGGCGCGCCGGGCGGCTGGCCGGCGCCGGCGCCCGCGAGCGGTTCGACGCCTTCGCCGCCGCCGCAGGCACCCGACAGGGCCTCTGTGCGCTGTTCGCCGCCTACCCGGTGCTGGCCCGGATGCTCGCGCAGACCTCCCTGGACGCGACGGCGGCCACGGCCGAACTGGCGGCCCGTTTCGCGGCCGACCGGGAGGACCTGGCCGCCGGACTCCTCGACGGACGCGACCCCGGACCGCTCGCCGGGGTGGACCTCGGCCGCGGGGACGCCCACCAGGGCAACCGGTCCGTCGCCGTCCTGCGGTTCGCCGGCGGCGACCGGCTCGTCTACAAGCCCCGGCCGCTCGACCAGCACGCGCTCCTCGACGACCTGGTGGACTGGCTGAACGCCAAGGTGGCCGGACTGGACCTGCGGACCCCGCGCAGCCTGCGTCGCGAGGCGTACGGTTGGCTGGAGTTCGTCGAGCACCGCTGGTGCCGTTCGGTGACCGAGACGGACGCGTTCTACCGGCGCCAGGGCGCCCTGTTGGCCCTGCTGTACGCGGTGGACGGCGCCGACATGCACTACGAGAACGTCATCGCCTGCGGCGACCAGCCGGTCCTGGTGGACGCCGAGACGCTGTTGCACACCGGGCTCGCGCAGTCCATGACGGCGGGCGCCGACCCGGCGGCGGACGCGCTGCACGCCTCCGTGCACCGCACCTGCCTGCTGCCGCACCTGCTGATCGGCGAACACGGAGCGCTCGACATCTCCGCGCTCGGCCGGTCCACCGACGGCACCTACCCGAGCGAGGGCCTGCACTGGCGGGACAGCGGTCTGGACACCATGCGGGCCGTCCGCGCCCCGGTCCTCAGCCCCGCGGCGCACAACCAGCCGCTGCCCGCCGGCCGCCTTCTCGAGGGCGCCGATCACCGGGCGGCCCTGCTGGAGGGGTTCCGCGCCGCGTACGCGGCGCTCGCGGCGCACGGCCGTGAACTGCTCGGCGGTGACGGCCCGCTGATGGCCCGTGCCGACCGTCCCGCCCGGCTCATCGCCCGCTCCACCCGTCTGTACGTGACGCTGCTGGAGGAGTCGGCCCATCCGTCGCTACTGGGCGACGCGCTTGCCCGGGAGGGGGTGTTCGCGGTGCTGTGGACCGAGTCCGAGCACGACGAGACACGCCGGCGGCTGATCGAGCACGAGACGGCGGCGCTGTGGCGCGGTGACGTGCCGCTCTTCACCCATCGGCCGTCGGGGACCGCGGTCCGGGCCGACGACGGCACGTGGCTGCCGGGCGTGCTGCCGGTGGCGGGCGTGGCCGCGGTGCGGGAGAAGATCGCCCGGATGGACGAGGTCGACTGCCACGACCAGGAGTGGATCATCACGGCCACGCTCGCCGCCCGGGGCGCGGGCTCCCCCCTGGACCGGCCCAGGTCCGAACTCGCGGTGGAGCCGGTGCCGGCTGTCGCGCCCGACGCGTCCCGGCTGCTCGCCGCCGCGTGCGGGATCGCCGACGAGATCGCCGCCCGCGCGGTACGCGAGGGCGGGCGGACCAACTGGCTCGGTCTGGAGCGGGTGTCCGGGCCGCACTGGGCGGTGCTGCCGATGGGCGCCGGACTCGCGCAGGGCTACTGCGGAGTGGCGCTGTTCCTGGCGCACACCGACACACTGGCCGGAGCGGGCCGGTACGCCGCGCTCGCCCGGGAGGCCGTCCGCCCCCTGCCCGTCCTGCTGAAGGCGCTGGCGGACGAGCCCGGGCTGAGCGCGGCGGCGGGACCCGGCGCGTACGACGGTCTCGGCGGCATCGTGTATGCCGTGCTGCGTCTGTCGGCGCTGCTCGGCCCGGACGTCGCGGACTGCCTGCCGGACGCGCTCACCGCTCTCGGCCACGCCGCCTGCGTGAGCTCCGAGCCCGGGTTCGCCACCGGCACGGCGGGCGCCCTGACCGCCGCGGTCGCGGCGCACGAGGCGACCGGCGATCCGGCGGCACTGAATCTGGCGGACGCTCTGGCGGACCGGCTGCTCGGTTCGGTGACCGAAGGGATCACCGGTGCCGAGGGCCCCGTGCCGCCCGGTGCGGACCGGTCTGCCGCCGCCGCGCACGGCCTTCCCGCCGGTTTCGCCGACGGCGCCGCGGGCATCGCGTGGGCCCTGCTGCGGTACGCGGCCCGCCGCCCCGGGGACACCACCGCGCACATGGCCGCCGCCCGGACGCTGCTGGACGCCGCGCTGCGCGGCACCGGGGCGGCATCCGCGGACGTGTCCTGGTCCGGCGGGCTCGCCGGAGCGGCGGCCGTCGCCGCCCACCTGTCCCCCGCGTCCCTCGTGTCCCGGCGCCCGGTCCGGCCCGCGGACGGTGAGGTCCGTCCCGACCTCAGCCTCGGGCGGGGCACGCTCGGCACGCTGGAAGCGCTGGCCGTACGCGCCGGGAGGGACGACCCGGCCGCCGCCGCAGCGCTCGTCCGGCGCACAGGTCAGGCACTCGCCCTCGTCGAGGCACAGGGCCACCGCTGTGCCACCCCCGACCACGTTCCCTCCCCCGGGCTGCTCGACGGGCTGTCCGGCATCGGCTACGGCCTGCTCCGTCTGGCCCACCCCGGCACCGTCCCGTCCGTCCTGCTCCTGGCCCACCCCGACCACTGACCGGTAAGGCGCCTGCGCTCATCGGCCCCATGGCATCTCCACCTCCATCCCGTGCTCGCCGTACGGAAAACAGAAGGGGAACACCTTTCATGGATCAGCACCTCTCCACCACCACCGTCGACTCCGCCCAGCACAGCGCCGACGAGCAGGACGCGGCGGGCGGGATCACGCTCACCGGCCGCAACCGGGCCTGCGCCCGCGCCCGTGTCCTGGCCGGGATGGTGCTGACCAGCGGCATCGTCATCACGCTGAGCACCCTGGACACCTCGGTCTCCGCGCCGAGCTGACCCCGTGCGGCGGTCGAGTCGCGTGAGGGCGCGGGCCCGCCGGACGGGCCCGCGCCGCGGTACGTCCGGCGGTTCTCCCCGGGACCGCGATCTGCCCGGGCCCCGGAATCCCGATTACCATCTGCGTTCATGCGTTCCCATGCGCCTTTCCTCGTCGGGCGGGACTCCCAACTCACCCTGCTCGAACGTGCCATGGCCCGGGCGAGAGAGGGACACGGCGGCGTCGTCTTCCTGATCGGCGAGGCCGGAGTCGGCAAGTCGCGGCTCGCGGCGGAGGCCGTGGGCGGCGCATTGGGCTCCGGTATGCGGGTGCTGCGCGGCCGCAGCAGCACCACCGGGCCCGCCGTGCCGTTCCGTCCGCTCACCGAGGCACTGATGTCACTGTTCCGCGGCGGCGAGCCCCTGGACGACCTGGCACTCGGCCCCTACCGGCCGGTCCTCGGGCGGCTGATACCCGACTGGGACACCGGGGAGCGCGAGAGCAGTTCCATGGTGATCCTGGGTGAGGCGGTGCTGCGTCTGCTGCTGGCCGCCGGGCGCGGGCAGGGCCAGTTACTGCTGCTGGAGGACCTGCACGACGCCGACCCCGAGACGCTCGGCGTCCTCGAATACCTGGTGGACAACCTGGAGTACACGCCGGTCCTGCTGCTGGCGACGGTGCGGACCGATTTCAGCGACGCGCTGGACCTGGCACAGTCCGCCCGTCGCCGGGGCGTCGCGACCCTGACCGAACTGCCGCCCCTGACCCGGCCCCAGGTGGACGAGATGACGGCGGCGCATCTGGGGGCCGACGGTCCGAAGAGCGTGCCGGCGGCGGTGCTGGACCGCCTGTGGGAGGACAGCACGGGCAGTCCGTACCTGGTCGAGGAACTGCTCCAGTCCATGATCGGGGCCGGCACGCTGGTGCAGGGCACCGACGGCTGGCGTGCGGTCGGCGATCTGCGCCGTGACGTTTCCTCGACGCTGGCCCGGGGCATCCTGCGGCGCATCGACCGGCTCGGTACCCAGGGCCTGACCCTGCTGTCGGCCGCCGCCGTCCTGGGCCGCCGCTTCCCCCTCACCGTGCTCCAGCGCATGACCGGTGTCGAGGACCGGGCACTGCTCAGTCATCTGCACGCGGGCGTCGCCGCCCGCCTGGTCATCCCCGACGAGCCCGCCCCCGACTGGTACTCCTTTCGCCACTCCCCCACCGTCGAGGCCCTGTTCACACAGATGACGCCAGGTCAGCGGGCGGACCTGGCTCGGCGGGGAGCGCGGGCAGTCGAGGAACTCCATCCGGGGCTGGAAGGCGACTGGTGCGCGCTCGCGGCCGGGCTGCGCTGTGAGGCCGGGGACCGTGTGGAGGCGGGGCTGCTGTACGCGGACGCCGGCGGGCGGGCCCTGGCCGCGGGTGCCCTGGGCTCCGCCGTGACGCTGCTCAGCCGGGCCGAGGGCCTGCTGGCCGACGCCGACGATCCGCAGGCGCGGGCCTCGGTGCTGGAGAACCTGCTGCCCGCGCTCGCGGAGGCCGGCGACTTCACCCGCGCCTTCGACCTGGCCGAGGACCTGCACGCGCTGGGCGGCACCGGGCTGAGCGCCGTGCGGCTGGTCACGCTGCACGCCCGGCTGGCCAAGGTGGCCCACACGGCGGGGCGGTGGAGCGACGGCAACCGGCAGATCGACCGGGCGCGCGAGGTCCTGGCGACCGCCCCGGACGAGGCGACGGAGGCGGCCGTCGACGTCACGGCCGCCTATCTCGCCCTCGACACGCCGGGGTCGGACCGCACCCAGCACGCGGAGAAGCTGGCCAGGTCGGCGGCCGACACCGCCGAGCGCCACGGCCTGCCCGTGGTCGCCTGCCAGGCCCGGGAGCTTCTCGCCACCGTCGCCCGCGAGCGGGACCCGGAGGAGTCCGCGGCAATGCTCCAGCAGGCCCTGGCGACCGCGGAGCGGCACCGGTTGCCGCTGCAGCGCATGTACGCGGCCACCCGTATGGGCGGCAACGCCTGGCTCGCCGAGGGCGACACCTCCGGCCTGCTGGCGGCCCGCGAGGAGGCGCTGCGGCTCGGCTCGGTGAACATCATGCACACGGTGGACGGCATTCTCATCCTGGACGCGGTACTGCGCGGCGACCACGAGAGCGCGCAGTCGGCGGCTGACGGCTGTCTGGCCGTGGTGCGGCGGCTGCGCCTGGCGCCCGCCGTGCGGTACGTCCTGATGGCGCGGGCCGTCCTGGAGGCGCACCGCGCGGACCGGGCGGCGATGGAGACGGCTCTGGCGGCATTCACCGAGTGGGACGGCGCCGGTTCCCAGGAGGAGCCACTGAGTCTCGGCCTGGCCCGCGCCTTCTGCGCGCTGCTGGAGGAGGACCGCGACCTGGCGCGCGCGGAGTTGCGGTCGGTGCAGACGCTGGAGGCGGGCAACCCCTCCACCTACCACCTCGGCGGCACCCACGGCCTGGTCCTGCTGCTGGACGTGCTCGCTGGTGACGCGGGGCGGGCACGGCATGAGGAGATCACCGCCACCGCGATGGCCCGGATGCGGTGGAACCGCCAGTTCGTGCTGCTCGCCGACGCCGTGCTGCTGGGCCGGGAGGGAGCGGGGCCGCGCGCGGCGGCGGCGGTGGAGTCGGCGCTGGCGGTGGCGCAGCCCTATCCGCTCGCCCGGCATCTGGGGCTGCGGCTGGTCGCGGACGCGGGGCACCGGGACGGCTGGGGCGATCCGGTGGGCTGGCTGCGCCGGGCCGAGCACTACTTCCACGAACGGGACGTCGCGGCCGTCACCGGCGCCTGCCGGGCGGGGCTGCGCAGGCTCGGCGCCCCGGTGCACCAACACCGTTCCGGCACCAGCCGGATCCCCGAGAAGCTGCGCGCGCAGGGCGTGACCGTCCGGGAGTTCGACGTGTTCCGGCTGCTCGCGGAGCGGCTCAGCAACAAGGACATCGCCGACCGTCTGTTCATCTCGCCCCGCACGGCGGAGAAGCACATCGCGAGCCTCATCACCAAGACCGGGGCGGCCAACCGCGCGGACCTGTGCGCGCGGTCGGCCGCCTTCCGGGGGTAGGGCGCGCCGGCTACCGCATCTCGCGCACCGCCCTGGACCCCAGCACCGCCAGCCCTGTCGCGGCGAGCACCAGGGCCACCACCCCGAACAGGGCGAACGTGTCCCTCCCGGCCAGCGCCCCGCACAGGATCAGCGACAGCGGGGCCACGGCGTAGCCGAGGACCATGTCGACGGAGACGACGCGGCTGAGTACCTCCTGGGGGATGTTGCGCTGGATCCAGCTCAGTCCGAACACGCCCTGGAAGCCGATGGCGAAGCCCATGGCGAGGACGGTCGCCACGACGACCGGAGTGCTGTGCACCAGTCCCAGGACAGCCATCCCCGCGCCGAGCCAGCCCGCCAACGCGGCCACCAGCAGGCCGACCCTGGGCCGCCCGCCGACGGCACCTCCGACGAGTGTGCCGAGCACCGCTCCCCCGGCGAGGGAGCCGTTGAGCACGCCGAGCGTGGCCGAGCCGCCGCGCAGCACCTGGTCGGCGAGGGTGGCGAAGCCGACCGTGAAGGGCCCGGCGTAGCAGAAGTTGACGGCGGTGTCGAGGGCGACGACGGTCCGCAGCCGCGGGTCGCGCGCGGTGTAGGTGACGCCCTCGCGGATACGGGCGAGGAGGGATTCCCGCTCCTTCACCGTGCCGGCGGAAGCTTCGCGGGCCGCCGCGGGACGGGTGCGCACGCGCGCCACGCACAGGCCGCACAGGGCGAAGCAGACCGCGTCGACGAGGAAGGCGACCGGCGCCCGGGTCAGGGCGATGACCAGGCCGCCGACGGCCGGGCCGACGACGGCGGCGGTCCGCGCGCCGACCCCCATCAGCGCGTTGGCCGGGGTGAGCAGTTCGTCGTCCACGACCGAGGGCAGGATGGAGACACGGGCGGGCTGGAAGAAGGCGTCGACGGTGCCGAAGGCGGCGGCCGCGGCACACAGCGTCCACACCGTCAGGTGACCGCCCAGTCCGGCGATTCCGACGGCCGCCATCAGCACCGCCCGTGCCCAGCTGGACGCGACCATCAGGGCGCGCGGGGACCAGGAGTCGCTGAGGCTGCCGCCCACCAGGGTGAACAGGGCCCGCGGGACGGCCTGGAAGGCCAGGACGTAGCCGAGGGCGAGGGTGGATCCGGTCAGGCCGAGGGTGATCCAGGAGAACGCGACGACGCTGAAGCCGTCGCCGAGCAGGGACAGTGACTGTCCCGCCCACAGGAGGCGGAAGGACCGGTGCCGGGCGGGCGCCCACAGCCGCGGACCGGCGCCGGTGAGGGTGGTGGCCATGGTGTGCCTTTCGTCGGACCGGGGTCCGGTCAGTAGTGCACGGGCAGGGCGATGAGGCCGCGGTTGAGCAGGGAGGGCTGCCAGGCCGGGCCACCGGGGTCGGCGAGGGTCAGACCGGGGTGGTCGCACACGAGCGTCCGTACGACGGCCACGGCCACCAGCCGGGCCAGGGCGGCGCCGATGCAGAAATGGGCGCCGAAGCCGAAGCCGAGGTGGGTGGCGCCCGAGCGGCGGACGTCGAACCGGCCGGGGTCGGGGAAGCGGGCCGGGTCGCGGTTGGCGGCGGCGGTCACGAGGAAGATCCGGTCCCCGGCCCGCAGGGTGCGGCCGTCGAGGCCGATGTCACGGGCGGCTGTGCGGATGGACATCTTCGACGGGCCGTCCAGCCGCAGGGTCTCCTCCACCGCCCCCTGGGCCAGTTCGGGCTCCGCCCGGACGGCGGCCAGCTGGTCGGGGCGGGTGAGCAGGGCCAGGACGGTGTTGGCGATGAGGTTGCTGGTGGTCTCCCCGCCGGCGAACGCCATCTGGGTGAGCATGCCGACGAACTCCTCCTCGCTGACCGAGTCGCCGACCCGGCCCTCCCGCAGCACCTGGCTGATCAGGTCGTCGCCCGGTTCGGCGCGGCGCCGGGCGACGAGGGCGCCGAGGTAGTCCTCCAGGCTCACCAGTGCCTGGAGGGAGGCCCGGTACTCGCTCTCCTCCTGGGCGGTGCCGAGGACGAGGTCGGCGACGCGGGTGTTCCAGTACCAGAAGGAGGGTCCGTCGGTGGGCGGGATACCGAGCCAGCGGGCGAACACCAGGGCGGGCAGCGGCTTGGCGACGCCGGCCAGGAGGTCGCCGGTGCTGCCGGGCACGGCCTTGCGGGCGAGGACGGCGCGGGTCGCCTTCTCGGTGAAGGTGCGGTAGCGGGTGACGGCGCGGGCGGCGAACGCCTCCTGGAAGACCCGGCGCAGCCTGCGGTGCTGGGGCGGGTCGTTGAAGACCATCCAGCGCGAGAGGATGCCGAAGGCCCGCTCGGCGTCCTCGCGGGCGCCCTGGGGGACGGCGTCCATCAGCGGCCGTACCCGGTCGGCGGAGACCGCGGGGTCGCGCAGGCAGCTCATCACCTGCTCGTAGCCGGTGACGAGCCAGGCGTGGTGCAGGGGGCTCCAGTGGACGGGGGCCTGTTCCCGCAGGGCGTCGAGGTGGCCGTATGGGTCGGCGATCATGTCCGGGGAGAGCAGGTAGCGCTCGGCGAGGACGGGTGCGGGGGCATGGGTGGTCATCGGGTCTCTCCCGTCCCGGTGCCGGGGGTGGTGCTCGTGGTGGTGCCGGCGGCTGCGGTGGTGCCGGTGTGCTCGATGCCGGCGAGCAGGGCGGCGATGCCGTGCACCCGGGGCTCGGCCATCATCGACATGTGGTCGCCGTCGCTGATGTGCAGCGTGAGCCCGCCGCCGGCCACCTCGCGCCAGCGGGCGACGTAGGTGTCGTAGTCGACGTCCAGGCCGGGCATGGTGCGCCCGCGCGGCAGTCCGGCGGCCTCGCTGCCCACCACGAGGTGCACGTGTCCGGGATAGGGGCGGACCTCGTAGGCGGCGAGGGCGGCGAGCAGCGAGTGCCACACCTCGATCGGGGCGCTTTCGACGAGGGCCGCCTCGGCCGGGCTCATGCCCGCTCCCAGCAGGGTGGCGATGAGCTCGGCGGTGGCCCGGTCGCGCTGCGGCGAGGGCCGCAGTTCACGCAGCCGGTCCCGCAGGCGCAGCGCTTCGCGCAGGTCGCGGGTGACCCCGTCGAGACGGGTGCGGGCGGCGGTGTTGGGCAGGTACGGCTCGATCAGGACCAGCGGTGCGACGGTGTGTCCGGCCCGGTGCAGCTGGGTGGCCATCTCCAGGGCGATGTTGGCGCCCATGGACCAGCCGAGCAGGGCGTGCGGGCCGATGTCGCCGCGTTCGGTGATCTCGGCCACGTAGTTGGCGGCGATGCCCGTCACGGTGCTCGGATCGATACCGCCGAGCAGGCCGCGCGCCTGGAAGGCGTGCACGGGGCGGCCCGGTGGCAGGGCGCGGGAGAGGGGGACGAACCAGGCGGCGCTGCCGCCGGTGGGGTGCACGCACCACAGGGGCTCCCCCGCGCCTTCGCGGAGCCGTACCTCGGAGGTGACGGCGGCCGGCAGGCCCTCGCCCGCCGCCCGGACGGCGTGCTCGGCCAGCCGGGCGAGGGTGGGGTGCTCGATCAGGTCGCCCACGGAGACCGGCAGACCGCTCGCGGCGGCCATGAGGGAGACGCGGACGGTGGACAGGGAGCTGCCGCCGATGCGGAAGAAGTCGTCGTGGACGCCGATCCGGGAGAGGCCGAGGACCTCGCGCCAGATCTCGGCCAGGATCTTCTCGGCGGCACTGGAGGGGGCGGCGTACTCGGCGTCCGCGCGGTCGGGTTCGGCCGTCGGCAGGGGCAGTGCCCGCTTGTCGGTCTTGCCGCTGCGGTTGACGGGCATCTCGTCGAGGACGACGAACCGGGCGGGCACCATGTACGCGGGCAGTGCGGCCCGCAGGGCGCCGCGCAGCTCCTCCGGGGCGGGCCGGCGCTCCGTGGAGACGACGAGGTAGGCGACGAGGGCGGGTTCGCCGGGCAGGTCGGTGCGGTGCAGGACCACCGCCTGGCGGACCTCGGGCAGTTGCCGGAGGGCGTGTTCGATCTCGCCGAGTTCGATGCGGAAGCCGCGCAGTTTCACCTGGGAGTCGAGGCGGCCCAGCCACTCCACGGAGCCGTCCGGCCGGTGCGTGCCGAGGTCGCCGGTGCGGCACAGGCGGTCGCCGGGGGCGCCGTACGGGTCGGGTACGTAGGTGGCGGCGGTGAGGGCGGGCCTGCCCAGGTAGCCGCGGCCGACGGCGTCGCCGCCGAGGTGGATCTCGCCGGGTACGCCGACCGGGACCGGCTGCAGGTCCTCGTCCAGGACGTGGACGCGGGTGTTGCGCATCGGGGTGCCGACGGGCGGACGGCCCTGGCCGGGGGCGAGGTCGGCGGCGAGGGACCAGACGGTGGTCTCGGTGAGGCCGTAGACGTTCTGGAAGCGCCGGCCGCGCGACCACCGGTCGGCGAGTTCGGCCGGGCAGGCCTCGCCGGCGACCTGGAGCACCCGCAGGTCGGGGAAGGCGTCCTCACCGAGCACGGCGAGGGCGCTGGGCGGCAGCATGGCGCCGGTGACGCGGTGCTCGCGCAGGGTGCGCGCGAGGTCGGGGCCGGGGCGCAGGTCGTCCCCGGGGGCGGTGACCAGGCAGCCGCCGTTGGCGAGGGACCAGGTCAGTTCCAGGATCGAGGCGTCGAAGCCGAAGGAGGCGAACTGCAGGACGCGGTCCTCGGTGGCCGGGTCCACCAGGTCGCGCTGGCCCTCGATCATGTTGGACAGGCCGCGGTGCGCGATGGCCACGCCCTTGGGCGTGCCGGTGGAGCCCGAGGTGTAGATGAGGTAGGCGAGGGTGTCGGCGTCGGCCTCCGGGCCCACTGTGGGCTGCTGGGGTTCCTCGGGGACGTCCAGGTGGAGCACCGGCCCGTCGAACGGCACCGCCTCGGCGAGGGCCCGCTGGGTCAGCAGCACCCGCATGCCGCTGTCCTGCGCCATGAACGCGAGCCGGTCGGTGGGGTGTTGCGGGTCCAGGGGCAGGAAGGCGCCGCCGGAGCGCAGCACACCGACGGCGGCGCGCACCAGGTCCGGGCCGCGTTCGGCGCAGATGCCGACCACCGTCTCGGGTCCCACCCCGAGCCGCCTGAGGCGACGCGCCAGCTGTTCGGCCTGCTCGTGGAGTTCCGCGTACGTGACCCGCTGCCCGTGGTGCTCGACGGCGGCCGCGTGCGGGGTGCGGGCGGCGTGGGCGGCGATGTGCTCGTGCAGGAGCAGCGGGGAGGAGGGGACGAGGGGGCCGCGGGCCCACTCGTCGAGTGCGGTGGCGCGGGCGGCGCCGGTGAGGGCGGGACGGGTGACACGGCTGTCGGGGTCGGCGGTCATGGCCTCGAGCTGGGCGCAGTACACGTCGGCCAGCTGCTCGGCGGTGGCGGGGGCCACGTACTCCGGGTCGGCGTCGAGGGTGAAGGCGTTGACGCTGGCGTTGACCAGCAGCGGGAACATGGTGCGGGCGATCTCCAGGGAGTCGTCCCAGGAGTCGTGGGAGAGGCGGTGGAAGTTGACGTAGTTGAAGACGGCGTCGGTCAGCCGCGGTTCGGTGGGCCGGAGTTCGGCGATGCGGACCAGGGGGACCCTGCGGTGCGGCAGCATGTCCTGCTCGGCCCGGAAGACGTCCTTCAGGTGGGCGATCCAGGTGCCGCGCGGGCGGGCCACCCCGAACGGCACGGTGTTCAGGAACAGTCCGCGCATCCGGTCGGCGCCGGGAAGCTCGGGACGGCCGTTGGTCACCAGGCCGATGCTGTGGCCGAGGACGCTGTCGTCGCGGTCGGCGAACAGGCTCATGGTGTGGTGGAAGGCGGCGATGAGGACGGTGCGGCGTGGCACGCCCGCTTCCTTGGCGAGCCGGCCGATGCGTTCGGCGAGGTGGGCGTAGGAACGGCGGACCTCGTGGACCGGCGGGTGGCCCTCGGCGGCGTCCGCCCGGCGGCGGAGGGTCACCGGTCTCAGGTCGGCGAGCCGGTCGCGCCAGTACGCCAGTGACTCCTCGCTGTTCAGCGCGGCGCGTTCCAGGGCGACGTACTCGGCGAACGGAGGCGCGTTCGGCGGCCGCGGGGAGGTGCGGTGGGCGACGGCTTCCCGGTGCAGGGCGAGCAGGTCGGCGACGAGGGAGGTCAGGCTCCAGCCGTCGAGGACCACGTGGCAGTCGGTGAGGACGAGCCGCAGGTCGTGGTCGGTGACGTGGTGCAGGTGGAGGCGCACGAGGGGTGCCGCGGCCAGGTCGAAACGGCGGTCGAACTCCTCGTCGACGAAGCGGCGCAGCCGTGCCCGCTGTTCCTCGCGGGGCAGTCGGCGCAGGTCGGTGTAGCCGACGGGCAGGTGTGCGGTGCGGTGGACGAGTTGGAGGGGCTCGCGGTAGGAGACGAGGTCGACGGAGGTGCGCAGGATCGGGTGTCCGGCGACCAGCGCGTCCACGGCGGCCTGGAAGGCGTCGAGGTCGAAGCCCTCGGGGACGGTGATCTTCAGGTCGGTGACGTTGTGGTAGGCGCCGCGCCGGGGGTCGGCGAGCATTTCGTGCAGCATGCCCGCCTGGAGCATGGTGAGCGGGTAGGCGTCGGCGAGGTCTTCGGGCAGCCGGTCGGCGTCGGCCGGGTCCACCTGGGAGAAGGGGGCGACCGGCTCGGGGGTGTCGGTCGCTTCGGAGACGAGCGTGGCCAGGTCGGCGAGGGTGCGGGCGCGGAAGACGTCGGCGACGGTGAAGGCGAGCCCGGCGAGCCGGCCCAGGCCGACCAGACGCAGCGCGAGGATGGAGTCGCCGCCGAGGTCGAAGAAGTTGTCGGTGCGGCCGACGTGCTCGGTGCCGAGGACCTGGCTCCACACGCCGGCCAGGGCCTGCTCGGCCGGTCCTTCGGGCGGTACGTGGGTGCGCTGTGTGGCGGCGTCGGCGTGCACGGCGCTCAGCGCGGCCCGGTCCACCTTGCCGTTGGCGGTCAGCGGCAGCCGCTCGTGGCGGACGAACAGCGCCGGGATCATGTGGTCGGGCAGGCTCAGCCGCAGTCCCTCGCGCAGGGCGGGCGGGTCGAGCGGGCGGCCCTCGGGCGTGACGACGTGCGCGACCAGCCGGGCCGTGCTGCCATCGGCGCGGGCCACCACGGCGACGTCCGCGACGCCGGGCAGGGTGCGCAGCGCGGTCTCGATCTCGCCGGGTTCGATCCGGTGGCCGCGGATCTTCACCTGGTGGTCGGCGCGGCCCACGTGGGCGAGTTCGCCGTCGGGCAGTACCCGTACCAGGTCGCCGGTGCGGTACATGCGGGCGCCGGGGGTGCCGAAGGGGTTCTCCGGGAAGCGTGCGGCGGTCAGTTCGGGCCGGTTGCGGTAGCCGCGGGCGACGCCGCCGCCGGAGACGTACAGCTCGCCGACGGTGCCGGGCGGGACGAGCCGGCCCCAGGGGTCGAGGACGTAGCCGTGCTGTCCGGCCAGTGGCCGGCCGATGGGCGAGCGGACGGTGCCGTGGACGTCGTCCTCGGTGATGGTGCGCAGGGTGACGTGCACGCAGGTCTCGGTGATGCCGTACATGTTCACCAGGGCGGGCCGGTGCCCGGGGGTGGTGAACCAGTCGCGGTAGTCCCGCACGTCGAAGGCGTCGCCGCCGAAGATCACCGTGTGCAGGGACAGGTCGCCGAAGCCGGCTCCGGCGTCCTTCAGGTGGGCGCGCAGGCCCTTGAAGGCGGCGGGGGTCTGGTTGAGGACGGTGACGCGCTCCTCGCGCAGCACGCGGTGCACGGCCGCCGGGTCGCGCACCTCCTCCGGGGTGAGCACCACGACGCGTCCGCCGGTGGCGAGCGGCGCCCACAGCTCCCACACGGAGAAGTCGAAGGCGGGCGAGTGCATGAGCGTCCACACGTCGGCGGGGCCGAAGCCGAAGTGCCGGTCGGCGGCGCCGAGCAGCCAGGCCAGGTTGGCGTGGGTGACCTCCACGCCCTTCGGGCGGCCGGTGGAGCCGGAGGTGTAGATGACGTAGGCGAGGTCGTCGGGGGCCGGACGGATGTCGCCGCCCTCGTCGCAGCCGTGCTCGTCGCAGCCGCCCTCGTCGCAGCCGTGCTCGTCGTCGGAGTCGTCGAGCAGCACGATCCGGGCGGGCAGGGAGCCGGCGGCGGTGCGCGTGGCGGTGTCGGTGACGATCCAGTCGATGCCCGCGTCGGTGACGGTGAACTCGCGCCGGGCCCGCGGGTGGGAGGGGTCGAGCGGCAGGTGGGCGGCGCCGGCCCGCCAGATGGCGAGCAGGGCCACCGCCAGGTCGGGGGTGCGGTCGAGGCAGACGCCGACGAGTGAGCCGCGGGCCACGCCGGCGGCCCGCAGTCTCCGTGCCAGTGCGGAGGCACGGGCGTCGAGCCGGGCGTAGGTCAGGGAGCGGCCCGATCCGCTGACGGCGACCGCGTGCGGGGTACGGGCCGCGTGCTCGGCGAACCGGTCGGGTGCGGTCCGCGGGGCGGGGGCGGTGCCGGTGCCGGTGTTGGCGGGGCCGTCCGGGCCGAGGAGGTGGCCGCGTTCGGCGGGGGTGAGCGGGTCGATAGTGCTGAGCGGGGTGTCGGGGGTGGCGCAGAACGCCTCCAGGAGGGTGACGGTGTGCCGGGCGAGGGCGGCGACGGAGGCCTCTTCGAACAGGTCGGGCCGGTAGACGAGGGCCAGCTCGGTGCGGTCCTCACCGTCTTGCAGGTCCAGGGTGAGATCGAACTTGGCGGTGGTGAGGCCGATCCGGTACGGGGTCATCACCGCCTCCCCGAGGGTGAGGCCGGACGCGGCGGTGCCGGACTGCGTGTAGAGCACCTGCACGAGCGGGTTGCGGGCCAGGTCGCGGTCCGGGCTCAGCGTCTCGACGACCTTCTCGAACGGCAGTGACTGGTGCGAGAACGCCTCCAGGACCTGGTCCCGGGTCCGGGTGAGCAGCGCGGCCGGGGTCGGGTCGTCGGAGAGGTCGCCGCGCAGCACGAGGGTGTTGACGAAGAAGCCGACGAGTTGTTCGGTCTCGGCGCGTTCCCGGTTGGCGACGACGGTGCCGACGGCGATGTCGCGCTGTCCGGTGTGGAAGGCCAGCGCGGCCTGGAAGGCGGCCAGCACGGTCATGTAGGGGGTCGTGCCGGCGCGCTGCCCCAGTGCGGCGAGCGCGTCGGTGAGGGAGGGCGGCAGGGTGACCCGGTGGACGGCCCCCCGGCTGCCGGGGGTTTCGGGGCGGGGGTGGTCGGCCGGCAGCTCCAGCGGGGTGAGTCCGGCCAGGCGGGTGCGCCAGTATTCCAGCGCGGCGCACTGGTCGCTCTCGCGCTGCCAGATCGCGTAATCGGTGTACTCCAGGGGAATTTCGGGCAGGTCCGCGACGCGTCCCAGGGTCCTGGCTCGGTACAGCTCGGCCAGGTCGCGGACGACGAGGTCGAGGGACCAGCCGTCGGAGACGATGTGGTGCATGCCCAGGACGAGTACGTGGTCGTCGGTGGCAGCGCGCACGAGCGTGGCACGGAAGGCAGGTTCGCGGGCGAGGTCGAAGGGGCGCAGGGCGGCCGCGTGCACGGCGGCGGCCAGGCGGCGCTCGCGGTCCCCGGCGTCCGCGCCGGTCACCTCGGTCACGTCCAGGACCGTGCTGCCCGCGGGCAGCACCCGCTGGTGCGGGACCCCCTCGTGCTCGGGGAGGACCACGCGCAGCTGCTCGTGCCGGGCGACCAGGTCGGCGACGGCCGCGCGCAGGGCCGGCACGTCCAGCGGGCCGGTCGTCCGCCAGGCGGCGGGGAGCAGGTAGGTGGGCGCTCCGGGGTCGAGCCGGTCCAGGAAGTACAGGCGCTGCTGGGCGGCGGACAACGGGATCCGCTCCGGGCGGGGCCGGATTCGGGCCGGTCCCGTGTCCCGGGACGCGGTCCGGCCGCGCAGCCGCTGCTCCAGCAGGCGCCGGGCCGCCGGGGACAGGCCGCCGCCCGTGGCGGCGGGGCCGGGACGCACGTCGGATGTGGTCATGAGGGCACTCCGATCTCGGTTCTGGAGGAGAGGAAGTCGGTGAGGGGCGAGGTCGCGCGGACTCGACGGCGGGGCCGGGCGCCATGGACGGCCGGAAGTCGCCTGTCGGGGAAGGTCAGAGGTCGGCCGTCAGGGACAGGCCGATCTCGTCGTCGCTCATCTGCGAGATCAGCTCCAGCAGCCGCCGCTCCACCTCGGCGGCGAGCCGCTCGACGGTGGGGTGCTCGAAGAGGTCCCGGACCTGGAGCGGGCAGTCGAAGGCGGTCCGCAGGCGGGAGGCGACCGCCACCGCGCGCAGGGAGTGGCCGCCCAGGGCGAAGAAGTCGTCGTGTACGCCGACCTTCGGCAGGTCGAGCACCTCGCACCAGATCTGCGCCACGACCGTCTCGGCCGGGGTGCGCGGTGCGACGCCGGTCCGCGGCGCGGGCGTCTCGGGCTCGGGCAGGGCGGCGGTGTCCAGCTTGCCCTGCACGGTCAGCGGCAGGGAGTCCAGGAGGACGAACGCGGAAGGGACGAGGTAGTGGGGCAGATGGGTCCGGCAGTGCGTGCGCAGGGATTCCTCCGACAGCCCGCCGCCCGCGGCGTAGCCGACGAGGACGGTCTCGCCGTTCAGGGTGCGCACCGCTATGGCCGCGCCCCGCACCCCCGGGTGCCCGCGCAGCACCGCCTCGGCCTCTCCCGGTTCGACGCGGAAGCCGCGGATCTTGACCTGATCGTCGTTGCGGCCGAGGAACTCCAGTTCGCCGTCGGCCAGTCGGCGCACCACGTCGCCGGTGCGGTAGAGGCGGCCGCCGCGCGCGCCGAACGGGTCGGGGACGAACCGTTCGGCGGTGAGGGCGGGCCGCCCCAGGTAGCCGCGGGCCGTCTCCGGTCCGCCGATGACGAGTTCGCCGGGCACGCCGAGCGGTACGGGTTCGCCGAGCGGGTCGACCACGTAGGTGCGGCGGCCGCCCAGCGGGCGGCCGATGGGTACCCGGCCGGCCGGTGGTCCGGCCAGGGTGTGCGCGGTGGCGGAGATCACCGTCTCGGTGGGGCCGTACGTGTTGACCACGGGCACCGCGGGCAGGTGCGCGAACCAGTGCCGCAGAGGGTCGGCGGGCAGTGCCTCTCCCCCGGTCACCAGCAGGCGCAGGGAGGCCAGTCGGGGAGCCAGCGTGTCCAGGCGGGCGACCAGTTCCGTCCAGTACGACGGTGTCAGTTCCATGACCGTCACCCGCTCGGCGGCGACGCGGGCGGCCAGCTCCTGGGGCGCCCAGATGTCGTCGGGGCGTACGAGCACCGTCGCCCCGGTGCTCAGCGCGGGCAGGATCTGCTCGAGGGAGGCGTCGAAGGAGGTCGAGGCGAAGGTGAGCACCCTGTCCCGCGCGGTCAGCCCGAACGTCTCGCGGGCGGCGCGCACATGGGCGTCCAGGGCGTGGTGCTCGACCCCGACGGCCTTGGGGCGGCCGGTGGAGCCCGAGGTGAAGATGACGTAGGCGAGGTCGTCGCGGTGGGGGGTGTGGCGGGGCCCGTCGGGGTCGGGCGGGACGTCGTCGACGTCGACCACACCGGTCGTGAGGGCGGCGGCGCGGTCCCGGGTGCTCAGGTCGCACACCACGTGCCGTACGGCGGCCTCCTCGCACATGTACCGCAGGCGTTCCTCGGGGAGTTGGGGGTCGAGCGGGACGTAGACGCCGCCCGCCCGCCAGACGGCGAGCATCGCCGCCACGGACCACACGCCGCGGCCGACGCACACGCCGACGGCGTCGCCCGGGGCCGTGCCCGCGCGCGTCAGGGCCGCGGCGAGCCCTCCGGCGAGGGCGTCCAGGCGGGCGTAGTCGAGGGTCGTGTCCTCGCAGACGACGGCGTGGGCGTGCGGCGCGCCCGCCACCTCGAACGGAGGCGCCGGCTCCGTGTCCCGCCCGGCGCCCGTGACGAGACGGTGCCGTTCGTCCGCCGAGAGCAGGGCGGCCTCGTCGGCGCGGGCGGTGGGGTCGGCCAGCAGGGCTTCGAGTACGCGGCCGACGTGGTGGGCGAACCGGGTCGCGGTGTCCGGGTCGAACAGGTCGGCGGCGTACTCGACGTTGAGCGCGAACCGGTCCGGCCGGATCACGAAGGTGGCGGTCAGGTCGAACTTGGCCGAGCTCCAGGGCAGCGCGAAGTCGGTGGTCTCCAGGCCGGGCAGGCCGTTGCCGGCCTCCGTGGACTCCTGGACGTCGACCATGGCCTGGAACAGCGGGTTGCGGGACAGGTCGCGCTCCGGGCGAAGCCGCTCCACCACCTGCTCGAACGGCACCTCCTGGTGGTCGAAGGCGCCCAGGACGACATCGCGCACCCGGTCCACGAGCGTGTCGAAGGCGGGCCGTCCGGACAGATCGGTGCGCAGGACGACGGTGTTGACGAAGAAGCCGACCAGCGGCTCCAGTTCGAGGCGTCCGCGTCCGGCGACGGGCGTGCCCACGCAGATGTCGGTCCGCCCGGTCCAGCGGGCCAGCACCGTCTGGGCGGCGGCCAGCAGCACCATGAAGCGGGTCGCGCCGCGCTCACGGGCGAGGGCGTCGGTCCGGTCGACGAGTGCGCGGGGCAGGTCGATCTCGACCGCGCCGCCCCGGCCGGTGAAGGCGGGGGGCCGCGGCCGGTCCGTGGGCAGCTCCAGCACGGGGGCGTCCTCGAGGGCCCGTTCCCAGTAGGCGAGTTGCGGTTCCAGGGCGCCGCGGTCGGCGCGGTCGCGCTGCCACACGGCGAAGTCTCCGTACTGCACGGGCAGCGGCGCCGCCGTGGCGCCCCCGCCCGTCAGGCGGGCCGCGTAGTGGCGGCCGAGTTCGTCCAGCAGGACTCCCTTGGACCAGCCGTCGGTGACGGCGTGGTGGAAGGCGAGCAGGACGACGTGGTCGTCACCGGACAGCTCCCACACGCCGGCCCGCAGCAGCGGTGGCCGGGCGAGGTCGAAGCGGCGCCCGGCATGGGCCGCGGCGAGGCTCCGTACGGCCTCCATGCGGGCCCGCTCGTCCGGGGCCTGCGGCGCCCGCTCCCAGCGCAGGGGTACCGGGGCCGGGTCGCGGACCTGCTGCACGGGGCGGCCGTCGGACTCGACGAGGGCCGTGCGCAGCACCTCGTGCCGCTCGACCAGGTCGTTCAGGGCCGCCTGCCACGCGGCACGGTCCAGGCCTCCGCGCACCCGCCAGCAGTACCGCAGCAGGTACGACTCGCCCCGGTCGGAGGTGCGGTCCAGGAACCACAGGCGCTCCTGCGCGAAGGACAGCGGCAGCGGCCCGTCGCGGTCGACGGGGACGATGCCGGCGGCGCCGCCGACACGGGCGGCGGCCACCCGCGGGGCGAACCCCCGGACGGTGGGGTGCTCGAAGACGGTGCGCAGCTCGATCTCGCGGCCGAGGCGCTGGGCGATCCGGGAGACCGCCATGGTGGCGAGCAGGGAGTGGCCGCCGAGGTCGAAGAAGCTGTCGTCCAGGCCGATCCGGTCCAGGCCCAGGACGTCGGCCCACACCTCGGCGACGATCCGCTCGGTCTCGTCTCGGGGCGCGGTGTACGCGGGGTCGTCGGCGGGACGGGTGTACGCGGGGTCGGGCAGGGCGGAACGGTCGAGCTTGCCGGAGACGCCGACCGGGAGGGCGTCCAGGACGACGAACTCGGACGGTACGGCGTAGTGCGGCAGGTAGCGGGCGCACCAGGCACGCAGGTCCGCCCGGTCGGGGGCGGCGGGCGCGTCCGGGGCCGGTACGACGTAGCCGGTCAGGCCGCGGCCGGTGGCCCGGTCGGGGCGGGCGGCGGCAGCGGCGACCAGCGGGCAGGCGCGCAGCACCGTCTCCACTTCGCCGAGTTCGATCCGAAAGCCGCGGATCTTGACCTGGTCGTCGCGGCGTCCGAGGAACTCCAGTTCACCGCCGGGCGTCCAGCGCACCAGGTCACCGGTGCGGTAGAGGCGGCTGCCGGGCGGCCCGTAGGGGTCGGGCACGAAGCGCTCGGCGGTCGGCGCGGGGCGTCCGAGGTAGCCGCGGGCCACCTCCGTGCCGCCGATGAGGAGTTCGCCGCCGACGCCGACCGGCACCGGCTCGCCGTCGGCGTCGACGACGTAGGCGCGGCGGTCGCCCAGGGGCCGGCCGATGGGCACGGTGTCCCCGGGCGGGTCGGCGACGACGTGGGTGGTGGCGGTGACCGTGGTCTCGGTGGGGCCGTAGGCGTTGCAGACCCGGGCCCCGGGGACGGCGGCACGCCAGAGCGCGAGGGTGTCGGGCGGGACGGCCTCGCCGCCGAGGATCAGCAGCCGCAGGGAGCCCAGGGCGGCGGCCAGCCGCCGGTCGAGACAGAGCGTGAGCTCGGACCAGTAGGTGGGCGGCACGTTGACGACGGTGAGGCCGTGCCGCTGGACGATCTCGGGCACCTGCGTGGGCAGCCAGGGCTCGTCGGGCCGCATGACGACGGTGGCACCACAGGCGAGGGCGGGCAGCACCTGGTCCAGTGAGGCGTCGAAGGCGAAGGAGGCGAAGGCCAGCACCCGGTCCGCGGAGGTGATCCCGAAACGCCGCCGGGCGGCGGCGACGTGCGAGGCGAGGGCGGCGTGTTCGACGCCGACCGCCTTGGGCCGGCCGGTGGACCCGGAGGTGAAGATGACGTGGGCCAGTTCACGGGGGTGCGGCCGGTGGCGGGGACCGTCCGCGGCCGGGCCGACCGCGGTGACGTCCACCGTCACCGGCGCGAGCGGGGCGGCGGTGGCGGCGGTGGCGGGTTCGGCGACCACGCAGGCCAGTCCGGCTTCCTCTGCCATGTACCGCAGCCGCTCGGCGGGGAGTTCGGGGTCGAGGGGCACATAGGCCCCTCCGGCCCGCCAGACGCCCTCGATGGCGGCGACCGACCACAGGCCGCGGCGCAGGAGCACGCCCACGGGATCGCCCGCGGTGACCCCGGCGGCGCACAGCGCGGTGGCGAGTGAGCCGGTCATGGCGTCCAGTTCCGCATAGCTGACGCTGTCCTCGCCGCAGCGCAGCGCGGTGACGTCGGGGCTGCCGGAGAAGGCGACCGGCGGCGCGGGGTCCGCCGTGCGGTCGGGCGCCCGGTGCCAGTCGGGCCGGGGACGGCCGCGGCCGCCGGGGCCGTCGGGCAGGGCGCGCATCAGGTCCCGCACGGGGGTGTCGGGGTCGGCCAGGACCGCCCTGAGCAGGGCCGTGTAGGAACGGGCGAAGGCACGCATGGTGACGGCGTCGAAGAGCGCGGTGGCGTACTGGAGGAGGGCGGCGACGCTGCCGTCGGTCCGCAGGGTCAGGTCCAGGAAGACGTCCAGCGGGGTCCCGGTGAGCGGCGGGGCGGCCAGCGCCACCTCCAGGCCGGGCATCTCCACCGGTTTGATCGGTGCGTTGAGCAGGGTGAACGAGGCCTGGGCGAGCGGGTGCCGGGACAGGTCCCGGGAGCCGCCGAGCGCGCCGACGACGAGGTCGAAGGGGGCCTCGGCGTGAGCGAGGTCCACCGGCACCCGGCCGCGTGCCCGGTCCAGCAGGGCGCCGAAGCCGGGCCTGCCGGACAGGTCGGTGCGCAGCACGACGGTGTTGACCAGGGGGCCGATGAGCGCGTCGGCGCCGCGCCGGGCCCGGTCGGCGAGCGTGCTGCAGACGGCGACGTCGCTGCGGCCCGCCCAGTGGCCGAGGAGGGCCTGGTAGGCGGTGAGCAGGAGCGTGTAGCGGGTGACGCGCCGGAAGCGGGCCAGGGCGTCGACGGCGTCGACCAGGTCGGCCGGCAGGTCGAAGCGGACCACGTCGCCGGAGCCGTCCCACACGCGCGGTCGCGGCCGGTCGGTGGGCAGGTCGAGCGGGGTGAGACCGCGCAGCCGCTCGCGCCAGTGGCCGAGGAGCCGTTCCAGCCGTTCGCCGCGCAGACGTTCGGACTGGGCGCGGGCGAGGTCGGCGTACCGCAGGGCGGGCGCGGCGACCGGCTCGCCTCGGTATCCGGCGGCGAGTTCGTCCAGCAGAACGCCCCACGACCAGCCGTCCACGGCGATGTGGTGCACCTCGACGAGCAGCAGGTGCTCGTCGGGCGCCAGGCGGGCGAGCACGGCCCGGACCGGGTGTTGCGCGGACAGGTCGACGGGGCGCCCCAGCCGGCGGGCGAACAGTTCCTCGGACCCGTCCACGTCGACCCGCTCCAGTTCGATGCCCGTGGGGGCGTCGACCACCGGCACCGGTTCCCCGCCGACGGCGCGGAACCGGGTGCGCAGCACCTCGTGCCGCGCCATGATCCCGGACAGCGACCGCTCCAGGCGGTCCGCGTCCAGCGAACCCCGCAACCGCAGAACCAGCGGGAGCATGGATCCGGTGGAGGAACCGGCCAACTGGTCCAGGAACCACAGCCGGCGCTGCGCGAAGGATGCCGTGGGGGAGTCGACGCCGTTCGGTGCCCTCTCGGGGGCCGGTCCTGCTGTCACTGTGAGCCTCCAAGCCGTGTTTCGCAGCAGACTGCCGTCGGCGGCCGGGGGCCCATAGGGAAGAAGACGCAGCACCGCGAGCAGAGCGGACTGCCGCCGTGGAGGAGGGGATCGACGGCGACTGGTTCACGCGCTGCCGCAGGGCACGGAACGGCGGTGTCCGCGTCCGGTGGTGGCGGAAGGCGCGGAGGAGGGGGGAGGAGGAGTGGGGGCGTGAAGGAGTGGTGGGGCGTGGAGGAAAGGAGCGGTGGGGCGGCGGACGGGAACGCGACGGCAGGCCCGGCGACGCGCGCGGCGTACGCCGGGCCCCGGAGCGGCGGCACCCGTGGCGGGCGTCAGAGCGGTGTGACGTACGCCCCCGAGATGCCCCCGTCCACGAGGAAGTCGGTGGCGTTGACGAAGGAGGAGTCGTCGCTGGCCAGGAAGGCGACGGCGGCGGCGATCTCCTCGGCCTCGGCGAACCGGCCGAGCGGGATGTGCACGAGCCGGCGGGCGGCGCGCTCCGGGTCCTTGGCGAACAGTTCCCGCAGCAGCGGGGTGTTCACCGGACCGGGGCAGAGCGCGTTGACGCGGATGCCCTCGCGGGCGAACTGCACCCCGAGTTCGCGGGACATGGCGAGGACGCCGCCCTTGGAGGCGGTGTAGGAGATCTGGCTGGTGGCCGCGCCCATCCGGGCCACGAAGGACGCGGTGTTGATGATGGAGCCCTTGCCCTGACGGCGCATGTAGGGGATCGCGGCCTTGCAGCACAGGTAGACGGAGGTGAGGTTGACCTCCTGGACGCGCTTCCAGGCGTCGAGTCCGGTCTCCAGGATGGAGTCGTCGTCGGGCGGGGAGATGCCGGCGTTGTTGAAGGCGATGTCGACCCTGCCGTAGGTGTCGTACGCCGTCCCGAACAGTGCCTCGACCTGCTCGGGGTCGGTGACGTCGACGTGCACGAAGGTGCCGCCGGTCTCCTCGGCGGCCGCCTTGCCGCGCGCCGCGTCCATGTCGCCGCAGACGACACGGGCGCCCTCGGAGGCGAGCCGGCGGGCGGTGGCCAGGCCGATGCCGCTGCCCGCTCCGGTGACGACGGCACTGCGGCCGGCCAGGCGACGGCAGATGATGTCCTCGGTCGCTTCGCTCACTGTGCGGAGCCCTCCGTGCTCGACGGGACGTTGCTGATGAAGACGTTCTTGGTCTCGGTGAAGGCGGCCAGGGCGTCCGGGCCGAGTTCGCGGCCGAGGCCGGACTGCTTGAACCCCCCGAAGGGGGTCCAGTAACGGACGCCGGCGTGGGAGTTGACGGACAGGTTCCCGGCGCGGACGGCGCCCGAGACCCGCAGGGCGCGGCCGACGTCCCGGGTCCAGACCGAGCCGGACAGACCGTAGTCGGTGGCGTTGGCCAGGCGGATCGCGTCGGCCTCGTCCTCGAAGGGCAGGACGACGGCGACGGGCCCGAAAACCTCCTCGACGGCCACGCGCGCGTACGGGTCGACGCCGGTGAGGACGGTGGGCGGGAACCAGAAACCGGGGCCGCCCTCGGGGGCCTTGCCCCGGATGCCGTCGGCGTCGTCGGGGACGTAGGAGCGGACGCGGTCCAGCTGGGTCCGGGAGATCAGCGGGCCCATGTCGGTCCGCTCGTCGGCCGGGTCGCCGACCAGGACGGACTCGATCGCGGGGGCGAGGAGGCCGAGGAAGCGGTCGTACGCCGAGCGCTGGACGAGGATGCGGGTGCGGGCGCAGCAGTCCTGGCCGGCGTTGTCCAGGAAGGACATCGGGGTGGCGGCCGCGGCGGCCTCCAGGTCGGCGTCGGCGAAGACGATGTTGGGGCTCTTGCCGCCGAGTTCGAGGGTGACCGGTTTGAGGAGCGCCGCGCCCCTGGCCGCCACCCGCCGGCCCACGGCGGTCGACCCGGTGAACACGATCTTGGAGACGCCCGGGTGTGCGACGAGAGCGTCGCCCGCGACCGGGCCGTGTCCGGGGAGCACCTGGAACAAGTCCTCGGGAAGATCCGCCTCCAGGGCGAGCCGGGCCAGACGCAGTGCGGTGAGCGGGGTCGTCTCGGCGGGCTTGAGGAGGACCGCGTTGCCCGCCGCGAGGGCCGGCACCGCGCCCCAGGCCGCGATCGGCATCGGGAAGTTCCAGGGTGCGATGACACCGACGACGCCGAGCGGTTCGAGGAACGTCACGTCCAGGCCGCCGGCGACCGGGATCTGCCGGCCGGTGAGCCGCTCCACTCCCCCGGCGGCGTAGTCGAGCAGGTCCCGGACGTTTCCGGCCTCCCAGCGGGCGTTGCCGAGGGTGTGCCCGGCCTCCTGGACCTCGAGGCGGGCCAGCTCCTCCAGGTGCCCGTCGACGACGGTGGCGAAGCGGCGCAGCAGCCGGGCGCGGTCGCCGGGGGCGAGGGCGGCCCAGGTCGTCTGCGCCCGCGCGGCCGCCGCGACGGCAGCGTCGACGTCGTTCGCGGAAGCGGCGGGAACGGTGGCGACGACCTCTTCGGTGGCGGGGTTCAGTACGCGCAGTTCGTCGGGCGAGGACACTTCACCGGGCAATGCGTCGGGCAGCGGCAACGGGGGCCTCACATGCGTTCGAAGGAGCGGCGCAGCTCCCAGTCGGTGACCGCGGCGTCGTAGGCGTCCACCTCGACACGCGCCATGTTGCGGTAGTGCGCGACGACCTCGTCGCCGAAGGCGGCCTTCGCGAGGGTGCTGTTCTCCCACAGCTCGGCGGCTTCCCGCAGGGTGGTCGGGACGTGCTCGTAGCCGGCGGCGTAGGCGTTGCCGCGGCAGGGCTCGGGCAGTTCCAGCCCGTGCTCGACGCCGTACAGCCCGGCCGCGACCATGCCCGCCACGGCGAGATGCGGGTTGACGTCACCGCCGGGCAGCCGGTTCTCGAAGCGCAGGGAGCGGCCGTGGCCGACGACGCGCAGGGCACAGGTGCGGTTGTCGTGCCCCCAGGCGACGGCGGTCGGTGCGAAGGAACCCGGCTGGAACCGCTTGTAGGAGTTGATGTGCGGGGCGTAGAGCAGGGAGAACTCGCGGAGCGCGACGAGCTGTCCGGCGAGGAAGTGCCGCATGACGTCCGACATGGCGTCCGGGTCCTGGGCGGAACCCGGCATGGCACTGGTGCCGTCGGGGGCGGCGAGGGAGAGGTGGATGTGGCAAGAGTTGCCCTCGCGTTCGTTGTATTTGGCCATGAAGGTGATCGACACGCCCTCCTGGGCGGCGATCTCCTTGGCGCCGGTCTTGTAGACGGTGTGCTGGTCGCAGGTGACCAGGGCCTCGTCGTAGCGGAAGGCGATCTCGTGCTGGCCGGGGTTGCACTCGCCCTTGGCGGACTCGACGGTGAGGCCGGCGGCGGCCATCTCGTTGCGGATGCGGCGCAGCAGGGGTTCGATCCGGCCGGTGCCGAGCACCGAGTAGTCGACGTTGTACTGGTTGGCCGGGGTGAGTCCGCGGTAGCCGGCGTCCCAGGCCTGTTCGTAGGTGTCCCGGAAGACGATGAACTCCAGCTCGGTACCGACCTGGGCGGTGTACCCGAGTCCGGCCAGGCCCTCGAGCTGGCGGCGCAGTATCTGGCGGGGGGCGGCGACGACCGGGGAGCCGTCGGCCCAGGCCAGGTCCGCGACGACCAGGGCGGTGCCCTCGTTCCACGGCACGCGGCGGAGCGTGTCGAGGTCGGGGAACATGGCGAAGTCGCCGTAGCCGTTCTCCCAGGAGGACATGGCGTAGCCGTCGACGGTGTTCATGTCGGCGTCGACGGCGAGCAGGTAGTTGCAGCCCTCGGTGCCGTGCCGGAGCACCTCGTCGAGGAAGAAGCGCGCGGCGAACCGCTTGCCCTGGAGCCGCCCCTGCATGTCGGGGAAAGCCAGGACGACCGTGTCGATCTCACCGCCCGCGACGAGGGCGTGCAGCTCCTCGACACCGAGCGGGGGTGTGGGGTCTGCCACGGAAGGGCCTCCTCGGGCTGCTTCTGGCACTTCTGGCCACATGCGGCCGCCGGTGACGGCGTGCGGCTTCTGCGGGCTTCGGTTCGGTCGGCCGGGAGCCATAAGGTATTGCGGACGACCATTGCTTGGGAAGGGGACGCGGCCGTATGCCGGAGGACTCGGAGAAATCGGTGAGGGCGGGGAGGCCGAAGGACGGGGCCGGCGCGGTCGGAGACCGTCTCGCACCGGTGCTGCGGCCGGTGCGCGCGGGCAACGGCTTCGAGGAGGCACTCGAGCAGATCCTTCAGGTGGTGCGGCTGGGCCTGGTCCCGGGCGGGGAGCGGCTGCCGGCCGAGCGGGCGCTGGCGGAGCGGCTGGGGATCAGCCGGGTGACGCTGCGCGAGGTACTGAAGGTGCTCCAGGACCAGGGTCTCGTGGAGTCCCGGCGCGGCCGGTACGGCGGCACGTTCGTACTGACCCGGCCGACGGACGCGGGCGGGTCCGAGCTGCGGCGGCGGATCGCCGAGGTCGACATCGAGGACGTGCTGCGGTTCCGGGAGGTGCTGGAGGTGGGCGCGGCGGGCCTGTGCGCCGCGCACGGCCTGTCGAACGCGCGGGCGGCCCGGCTCCGGGAGGCGCTGGCGGGCACGCGTGACGCCCCGCCGGCCGAGTACCGCCGCCTGGACACCCTGTTCCATCTCACGCTGGCGGAGCTGTCCGGTTCGCCGACGCTGACCGCGCAGTACGCGGCCGTCCGGGCGACGGTGAACGACCTGCTGGACTGCATCCCGCTGCTGGTGCGCAACCTGGAGCACTCGCAGCGGCAGCACACCGACCTGGTCGAGGCGGTACTGGAGGGGGACGCCGACGGAGCGCGGGAGATCGCGCGCGAGCACTGCGCGGGGACGGCGGCACTGCTGCGGGGCTTCCTGGCGTGACATGCCGGCGGCGGGGCGGTGATACCCGCCCGGGGCGGATCCGGGGCGGGCTCCGGGTGGGGGTCTTGCGTCCCGCCGTCCGCGCCGGGAAGGTATGGGCCCACAAAGGTCTGGATCCGCTCCATTTCCCGCTTCCTCGCCACCGCCCCCTGGGGAGTCACCCCGTGAGCCTTCCGCCACCACCGTCCTCTCCCTCTTCGTCCTCCTCGCCGTCCTCCTCCTCGACCTCACCGCCGGCCGGGGGCACGGGTCACGGCCCCGGCGGTGTGCCGGACGGCGAGGCGACGGGGCTCAGCCGGATCGTGAACTACGCGGGGCTCGCCGGCCTGGTGGCGTCGTTCTTCTCGCTGATCTACGCCGGGTCCCGTCAGCTGTTCGCGCTGTCCCGCGCCGGCTATCTGCCGAAGTTCCTGTCCCTCACCAGCCGCCGCAAGGCCCCGTACCTCGGACTGCTGGTGCCCGGCGCGATCGGCTTCGCGCCGGCCGCCGGCACGGGCAACGGCGCGCGCATGCTGAACGTCGCCGTCTTCGGCGCGACCATCTCGTACGCGCTGATGTCCCTGTCGCACATCGTGCTGCGCCGCCGCGAACCGGAGCTGCCCCGGCCCTACCGTACGCCGGGCGGGGTGCTGACCTCGTCGGTCGCGCTGGTGCTCGCCTGTGCGGCGCTGGTGGCGACCTTCCTCGTGGATGTGACGGCGGCGTTCATCGCGCTGGCGGTGTACATCGTGGCCGTGGCGTACTTCGGGCCGTACAGCCGCAGGCATCTGGTGGCAAAGGCGCCGGAGGAGGAGTTCGCGGCGCTGGCGGCGGCCGAGGCGGAGTTGTCCCGGGACTGAACCGGAGAACGCGCCAGGAAACCGGACGGGCGGGACTCGACCGGTGCCGGAGACGGAGGAGCACGGCATGACGGCCATCCGGAGATGGGCGAGGACCTGCGGGTCGTACGCCACCTGATCCAGGCGGCCACCCCACCGCGACCCACGCGAGCGGCGACGGCACCCCGACCGCCGGCCACCCGCGTGCCCGGCGCGTGAGGTGCGCGAGGTGCTCAGCCGCGGGTCAGGGTCAGCAGGTCACGGGCCGGGCCCGTGGGGCGGTGGCCGGTCGGCCAGACCGCGCGCAGTTCGCGGGCCAGGGCGATGCCGTCCACGGGAACGCGGATGAGGCGGCGCATCGCCAGCTCCTCCCCGACGGCCAGTTCGCTGAGGACGGCCGGGCCCGCTCCGCTGACCGCCGCGGCCTTCACCGCGGTCGTGGAGGACAGTTCGATCAGGGGGCGGGCCAGGCCGCCCAGCGCGGTGTCCAGGACCTGCCGGGTGCCGGAGCCCTCCTCGCGCAGGATCAGCGAAGTGGCCGCCAGTTCCTCGGCGGCGAGCGGCCGACTGCGGCGGGCCCAGGCGTGGGACGGTGCCGTCACCACGACCAGCCGGTCGTGGGCGATCACCACGGAGTCCAGGCCCGTGGGCACGGTCAGCCCTTCGACGAAACCCATGTCCGCCTCGTCCGCCAGCAGCCGCTGCGCGACCGTCGCGGAGTTCCCGGCCAGCAGGGACACCGCCGTGTCCGGCCGCTGCGCGCGCAGCGCGAGCAGCCAGCCCGGCAGCAGATACTCGGCGATCGTCATGCTCGCCGCCACCCGCAGCCGTGAGTCCCGGCGGTCCCGCAGCGCCTGCGCGCCGGCGTCGAAGGCCTCCGCGGCCTCCACGATCCGCCGCGCCCAGTCGGTGACCAGGGCTCCGGCGTCGGTCAGGCGTGATCCGCGCGGTGAGCGGTCCACCAGCGCCACGCCGAGCTGCCGCTCCATGGACCGGACCCGGCTGCTGGCCGCGGGCTGGGTGATGCCCAGCTCGCGCGCCGCGCCACCCAGGCTCCCGACGCGCGCCACCGCCAGCAGCAGCTCCAGTCCTCCGAGGTCCGGCACCCGGTGGGCGAGGGTCCCCGCGGTCACCGGCCGATGTCCCACGTGGTCGTCCCTCGTGCTCATCACGCCAGCTTATGTCGCCCGGTGCTGCCGGCGGCCCGCCGCTCGCAGTTCCCGGGGCAGCACCGCCGCCGCCTCGGCCAGCGACGGCCCGTACCAGGTGAGGTGCCGGCCGCCGACCAGGGCGCAGGGCAGCCCGGGGAAGGCGTCCGGGCCGTCGTCGGCGGTGAAGCGGTACGGCTCGTCGGGCAGCACGACGAGGTCCGGGGCCGCCGCGCGCAACTCGTCCAGGGGTACGCGCGGATAGCGTTCCGGGTCTTCCGCGTAGAGGTGGTCGACGCCGAGGCGGGACAACAGGTCGCCGGCGAAGGTGTCGCGGCCCAGCACCATCCAGGGCCGCCGCCAGACCGGCACGACCGCGGTCCGGCGGGCCGCGGGGGCCGGCACGGCGTCCCAGGCGGCCTCGGCCTCGTCCAGCCACCGGGGCCGGGCGACCACACCGCACGCCGTGAGCACCCTGGCCAGTTCGTCGAAGGCCTGGGGCAGCGTCCGTACCTCCGTCACCAGTACCTCGAGGCCCGCCGCGCGCAGGGCGTCGAGGTCGGGGGCGCGGTTCTCCTCCTCGTTGGCGATCACCAGATCGGGGGCGAGGGCGGTGATCAGGGAGACCTTCGGGTTCTTCGTGCCGCCGATCCGCTCCACGTCCAGGCCGGAGGGATGCGTGCACCAGTCCGTGGCGCCGGCCAGGGCGCCGGGAGCGGACAGCGCCACGGCCTCGGTGAGCGATGGGACGAGGGAGACGATCCGCACGGAACTCACCGGCGCGGCTTGTCCCGGACGGCCTCGATGTGCTCGGCGACGGCGACGACGACCAGCCGGGTCTCCGCGACCGTGGCCCGCCACCGGTGCCGGACGCCTCCGGTGAGGTACAGGGTGTCGCCGCGGCCGAGGCGGTAGGCGCGGCCCTCCGCCTCGATCTCCACGGCACCGTCCGCCACGTACATCAACTGATCGTTGCGGAACTGGAATTCGCGCCCGGCGTCGTGGTCGCCGGTGAATTCGGAGGCGTGCATCTGGTGATGGCCCCGTACCAGGGACCGGACGCGGGGTGTCGGCAACTGCTCGGCGCCCTCCGCGCGGACGACGTCGACACTGCACGCCGGGTCGGCGGCGGCGAGGAGTTCCACGGCGGTGGTGCGCAGGGCGTCGGCGACCTTCTCCAGGGAACTCCGGCTGGGGCGCGCGCGCTCGTTCTCGATCTGGCTCAGGAACGGGACCGACAGGCCGCTGCGCTGGGCCACGACGGCAAGCGTGAGATCCAGCGCACGACGCCGCCGTCGCACGGCCGCGCCCACGCGCAGCGGCTGTTCTTTGTGATCGCCCATCGCCCCGGCTCCCTCCTTCGCCCGTCGCTCCGTGTCCGTGCCCCGCTGTCCCGGCGCACTTCTCCTGTTGAGCTGTCTGCACCCTACGCATGTTCGGCAAACCGTTTCAGGCGCCTGTCACGTCGTCGCCCTGTGCGATCGTGCACGACCCCACAGTTCACGCCGGCCGATGCGCGAGCCGTCCGGTTCGGTGTGCGCAGGATGCGGGGTGTTTCCGCCATTGTCACCCGAAGTGGGGCGGGAGGTCACGGCGAGGGCCCGGAGGCCCGGGGAGGACGTAGCGCTGCGTGATTGGCCGGATCCTTATCGTGCGCCCGTCGGGTTGTGTGCCCGCCCCGGTCGTGTTCCGGTCCCGGTCGTGTGCCCGTTGCCGCTGCGGGCCCGTTGCGGCCGTGCTCCGTTGCCGCCAGGTGCCCGTTGTGGCCGTGGCCCCCGTTCGGCTTGCCCCGCACATGTTCCGAGGGGCGGGCCCGGTCCCGCTGTCAGGTGCGGGGCCGGGCCCGCCCCCCGGGGCGAGCGGTGCGAGGTCACCACGGCGACCGGTGATCACCGTGGTGACGTCACCGTCACTGCGGGGTCATGCGCCCCACCACGTCGGGGTGCTCCTCGAGCCAGGTGGCGACGGCCGCCTCCTCCTTGCCCTGGCCCCGGTCCTTGATCTCCTTCTCGAGCGTGCCGAGTTCGTCCTCGCTCATCGTGAACCCCTTGATCCACTTCGTGAGTTCGGGGTACTGCTCGGGAAACGCCTTGTTCGCGATGGTGCGGATGGTGTTGCCCTCGCCGAAGAGCTTCTTGTCGTCCTTCAGCCTGGTCAGCTCGTACTCGCTGTACGACCAGTGCGGCGACCAGAGGGTGACCGCGACGGGCTCCTTCTTGGCGTAGGCGCGCTTGAGCTCGGCGAGCATCGCCGGCGTGGAGCCGTCGACGACCTTGTACTCCTCGTCCAGGCCGTAGCCCGGCAGAACCTTGTTCTTGAGCAGGTCCATCTGGCCGGTGCCCGGTTCGATGCCGATGATCCGCCCGTCGAACAGGTCGGCCTTGCCCTTGAGGTCCTCGAAGGACTCGACGCCCTCGACGTACGACGGAACGGCGACGTCCAGGGAGGTCGGCTCGTACCAGGTGCCGAGGTCGACCAGTTTGCCCTTGCTCTGGTCCCAGAAGTTCTTCTGGGCATGGGGCAGCCAGGCGTCGAAGTTGAGGTCGATGTCCCCGGTGGAGAGGCCGGTGTAGACCGGGCCGACCTCCATCTGCTTCAGGTTCAGCGTGTAGCCGCGCCGTTCCAGGACGTTCTTCCACAGGTAGGTGATCGCGATGTCCTCCTCCCAGGGGAACCAGGCCACGTCCAGCGGACGCTTCGCCTCGGCGGGAGTGTCACCGGAACCGGACTGCACGGGCGCCATCTTGTCGACGACGTCCGGGTTGTCCTTGAGCCAGGCACGGACGGCGTCCTGCTGCTTGCCCTTGCCGGCCTTGTTGATCTCGGCCTCCAGGCTGGTGAGTTCCTCCTCGGTCATCGAGAAGTCCTTCATCCACTGGCCGATGGCGGGGTTCTCTGCGGTGAAGCCCTTGCGTGCCAGGGTGTGCACCCCGTCGCCCTCGCCCCAGGTGCCCTTGGGGTCCTTCAGCTTCTTCAGGTCGTAGTCGCTGTACGCCCAGTGCGGTGACCAGAGCGTGACGACGACCGGTTCCTGCTTGCTGTAGGCGCGCTTGAGCTCGGCCAGCATCGCCGGCGTGGAGCTGTCGACGACCTTGTACTCCTCGTCCAGGCCGTACTCCTTGAGGACCTTGTCCTTGAGCAGGCCCATCATTCCGGCGCTGGACTCGATGCCGGTGATCTCCCCGCCGAAGGTGCCGGCCTCGCCCTTGAGGTCCTCGAGGGAGTCGAAGTCCTCCATGTAGGCGGGCACGGCGAGTTCGAGCGTCGTCTCCTCGTACCAGGTGCCGAGGTCCTCGAGCTTGTCGCCGTACTTCTTCCAGTACGCCTCGTGGGTGGTGGGCAGCCACGCATCCGTCTGGAAGTCGATGTTGCCCTGCGCGAGCGCGGTATAGAGCGGGCCCGCGTCGAACTGTGTGGCCTCGACCTCGAAGCCCCGCTGCTCGAGGACCTCCTTCCACAGGAAGGTGGAGGCGACGCCCTCGTCCCAGGGGATGTAACCGATGGAGATCTTCTTGCCGTTGCCGACGTTCTCGGCGTCGGCGGCGGTGTCCGTACCGCCGCTCTTGCCGCTGCCGCCGAAGATGCCCATGCCACCGGCCACCAGGGCCAGGACGACGACACCGATCACGGCGACCTGCGGGCGCGGCCGGTAGGACCAGATCTTCAGGCCCTGCGCGGTGCGGGCCTTGGCGGCGGCGCGGCGGCCGAGCGGGGACACCTGGGTGCCCAGGGCGCTGGTCATGCGGTCGAGGTAGATCGCCAGGATGACGATGGCGAGGCCGGACTCGGCGCCGAGACCGACGTTGAGCTGGCCGATGGCCTCGATGACGGCGCCGCCGAGGCCGCCGGTGCCGACCATACCGGCGATCGCGGCCATGGACAGGCCGAGCATGATCACCTGGTTGACGCCCGCCATCACGGTGGGCAGCGCCAGGGGCAACTGGACGCGCAGCAGGGTGTTGCGGGGCGTGGTGCCGAACGCCTCGGCCGCCTCCACGAGATCCTTGTCGACCTGGCGGATGCCCAGCTCGGTCATGCGCACGCCGGGGGCGAGCGCGAAGATCAGGGTGGCGACGATGCCGGGGGCGGGGCCCGTCCCGAAGAAGAGGATCGCCGGGATGAGGTAGATCATCGCGGGCAGCGTCTGCATGAAGTCGAGGACCGGGCGCACGAAGGCGCTGACCCGGTCCGAGCGTGCCGCCCAGATGCCCACGGGCACGGCTATGACGAGCGCGATGACGGTGGCGACGATGACCAGGGCCAGCGTCACCATCGAGTCGCCCCACAGCTCGAGCGAGTCGAGGAAGGCGAAGCCCACGAAGGTGAGGACACCGGCGACGGTGCCGCGCAGCCAGAAGGCGATCACCGCGAAGATACCGGCGAGCAGCAGCGGCTCGGGCGCCTGGAGGACGGCGTTGACGCCGTCGTAGGCGCCGGTGAAGACGGTTTTGAAGAAGTCGAACAGCCAGGTCACATGGGCGAGCAGCCAGTCGACGGCGCTGTTGACCCATTCGCCGAGCGGAATCCTAGGCACGGGCCAGCACCTTCCCACCCTTGCCGCGCGGGGAGTCGCAGGTTCCGGGGGCACCGTCCTCGTCGCCGAGGAAGCCGACGAGCCGCTGCCGGGGTACTACGCCGATGACCGTGCCCTCGCCGTCGAGGACCGCCACGGGGTGTGCCGCGCGGGCGCTCATCGCGCACAGGTCGGTGAACGGCGTCTGCGCCGTCGCGGTCTCGCAGGCGCAGTCGGCCTCGTCGCCGCGCACCTCCTGCTCCATCACTGCTCCGGCGGTCAGCACCCGGGAGCGGTCGACGTCCTGGGTGAAGGAGGCGACGTAGTCGTTGGCGGGGCGGATGAGGATGTCCTGCGCGGTGCCGATCTGCACGATGCGGCCGTCGCGCATCATCGCGATGCGGTCGCCCAGGCGCATGGCCTCGTTGAGGTCGTGCGTGATGAAGACGATCGTCTTCTTCAGCTTCTTCTGCAGTTCCACCAGCTGGTCCTGCATGTCGCGGCGGATCAGCGGGTCGAGCGCGCTGAAGGACTCGTCCATCAGCAGCAGGTCGGCGTCGGTCGCGAGCGCGCGGGCCAGGCCGACCCGCTGCTGCATGCCCCCGGACAGTTCGTCGGGCCAGGACTTCTCCCAGCCGGCCAGGCCACACAGGGCGAGCGCCTCGTCGGCGCGGCGTTCGCGCTCGGCGCGGGGCACGCCCTGCACTTCCAGGCCGTATGCGGCGTTCTCGCGGACGCTGCGGTGCGGGAAGAGCGCGAAGTGCTGGAAGACCATGCTGATCTTCCTGGAACGGACCTCGCGCAGCTCGCGGTCGGACAGCGCGGTGAGGTCCTGGCCGTCGAATCGCACCTGTCCGGCGGACGGCTCCGACAGGCCGTTCAGCATGCGCAGCAGGGTGGACTTGCCCGAGCCGGACAGGCCCATGACGACGAAGATCTCGCCGGGTTCCACGGTGAACGAGGCGTCGATGACGGCTGCCGTGGTGCCCTGGTCGCGCAACTCCTCCCGGTCGGCCTTGTTCTGGCGCAGTCTCTCGACCGCCTGGCCCGGTCGTCTGCCGAACACCTTGTACAGATGCTCGGCTTCAAGCCTCGTTGACACGCGTACCTCTTGACTCGGCGGCAATGGAAGGGAGCGGCGCCCGTCGGGACGGTTCAGGCGTTCCTGACAGTTGAACCTGCAACCGGCGCCACTCCGGGGCCGCGCCTCCCCCGTTTCGCCGGTCGCAAACGCATACGTGTCCTGCCTCACAGTCGGTCCGCCCTCTATAGCGAATGCCGCCTCCCGCCCTCCCGCCCTCGCGGTCATGCGGCTGCGGAGCCCTGTCGGTGGCGTGCGGCATGATGCGGAGCGTGACCGGACGACTGATGCTTCTAGACACCGCCTCCCTCTATTTCCGTGCTTACTTCGGAGTCCCGGATTCCGTCAGGGCCCCGGACGGCTCGCCGGTGAACGCCGTGCGCGGGCTGCTCGACTTCATCGACCGCCTGGTCAGGGACCATCACCCGGACGATCTGGTGGCGTGCATGGACGCCGACTGGCGCCCGGCGTGGCGGGTGGAGCTGATCCCCTCCTACAAGGCGCACCGCGTGGCCGAGGAGCGCCCGTCGGGCCCCGACGAGGAGGAGGTGCCCGACACGCTGTCCCCCCAGGTGCCGGTGATCGAGTCCGTCCTGGACGCCATCGGCATCGCGCGCGTGGGTGTCGACCGGTACGAGGCGGACGACGTGATCGGCACCTTCACCGCACGGGCGCGCGGTCCGGTGGACATCGTCACCGGCGACCGCGACCTGTACCAGCTGGTGGACGACGCGCGTGGGGTGCGGGTGCTGTACCCGCTCAAGGGCGTCGGCACGCTCCAGATCACCGACGAGGCCGTGCTGCGCGAGAAGTACGGGGTGGACGGTGCGGGGTACGCGGACCTGGCGCTGCTGCGCGGCGACCCGAGCGACGGCCTGCCGGGCGTGCCGGGGGTGGGTGAGAAGACGGCCGCCAAGCTGCTGGCCGAGTTCGGCGACCTGGCCGGGATCCTGGCGGCGGTCGACGATCCGAAGGCCAGGCTCACCCCGGCCCAGCGCAAGCGCCTCACCGAGGCGCACCCCTACCTGGCGGTCGCCCCGAAGGTCGTCCGGGTCGCGGACGACGTCCCGCTCCCGGAGGTCGACACGACACTGCCACGGACCCCGCGCGACCCGGACGCCGTACGGGAACTGGCGGCCCGCTGGGGTCTCGGCGGCTCCCTGGAGCGGCTGCTGACGACCCTCGCGCGGTAGGAACCACCGCCATGTGCACGGGTAATCGCCGGACAAAGATGTTAACTTAGGTAAACCTAACTAAGTGACAGGGAGGCCCCACATGGCACAGCGACCGGGACGCCAGCCGCGCACACCCCGCTCCGGGCAGGTGCTCCGCACCGAGCGGCTGACCCCGCACATGCAGCGGGTGGTGCTGGGCGGCGAGGGCCTGGCCGACTTCACGGCGGACACCTGCACCGACCACTACGTGAAGCTGCTGTTCCCCGCCGAGGGCGTCACCTACCCGGAGCCGTTCGACATGCAGCGGATCCGCGAGGAGTTCCCGCGCGACCAGTGGCCGGTGACCCGGACGTACACCGTGCGCCACTGGGACGCCGAGCAGCGCGAGCTGACCCTGGACTTCGTGATCCACGGCGACGAAGGGCTGGCGGGCCCCTGGGCCCGGCGGGTCCTGCCGGGCGAGACCGTGTTCTTCACCGGTCCCGGCGGCGCCTACACCCCCGACCCGAGCGCCGACTGGCATCTGCTGGTGGGCGACGAGAGCGCGCTGCCCGCGATCGCCCGGTCGCTGGAGGCCATGCCGGGCGGGGCCAGGGTCTACGCCTTCGTGGAGGTCGAGGGGCCCCAGGAGGAGCAGAAGATCGACTCCGAGGTGGCGGTCACCTGGCTGCACCGGGGGGACCGTCCGGTCGGCGAGGCGCTGGTGGAGGCCGTGCGGGGACTGGAGTTCCCCGAGGGCCGGGTGCACGCCTTCGTCCATGGCGAGGCGCACTTCGTGAAGGAGCTACGCCGTCTGCTGCGGGTCGAGCGGCAGGTCGCGCGCGAGGACCTCTCGATCTCCGGCTACTGGCGGCGCGGTCACAACGAGGACGGCTGGCAGGCCTCGAAGCAGGAGTGGAACACGCGGGTCGAGGCGGAGCAGGAGCAGGGGCAGGCGGAGTCATCGGCCGCGGCGGGCTGAGCCGCCACCGAGTCACCGCTGAGCCGCACCTGAGTCACCACGGAACCCTCTTCGAAGCACCGCTGATCCGCTGCCCCGGCCGAACCGGCATCCCGGGTTCCCGGCCGGCACACCCGGCAGCGCCGGTCGGGTGAACCCCGGACCCCGCGTCGCGGCGGACGGCGTGGCGCGGCGCCTCGCCCCCGCCCGCTGCCCGAGGATCCGGGCGCGTGACAGACACCTTCGAAGAACTCGTGGCCAAGCAGCGCGCGGCGGACGAGGCACATGTCCGCGTGCGTCATCTGCAGGAGACGTACGGGCCTCCCACGGACACCAAGTGGAGCAGCCTGCAGACCACCACCTGGGAGACGGCCTGGCGGGCCTGGCGCGACCTCGCCCGTGAGCTCCATGTGGCGGTGAGCGACTTCGCGCGGGCCGGGGGGAAACCGCGCCACGTGGTCGAGGCCGAGGTCAGGCAGGCGGTACGGCACGAGCAGCAGGGCGGGGCGGACACGTAGCCTTGGCCCTCGTGACCCGCAGACGCAGAACCGTCCCGCCCTCCCCGCTGCCGCAGCGCGACGGCGTGGACCCGGTGCGGATGCGCCTGCCCGGCACGGGGCAGTGGGCCACCGTGCGGGACCATCTGGTGACCCGGCTCCCGGCCGGCTCCGGTGTCGTCGACGGCATGTTCGACGCGGGGCTGATCGTGGGCGCGGACGGGCGGCCCGTGCCGGCCGACGCCCCCTGTGTGCCGGGGCTGTTCGTATGGTTCCACCGGGAGCTGCCGACCGAGGTACCGGTGCCCTTCCCGCTGGAGATCGTGTACCGGGACGAGCACATCGTCGTCGCCGACAAACCCCATTTCCTGGCCACCACACCGCGCGGCAGCCATGTCGCCCAGACCGCGCTGGCCCGGCTGCGCCGCGAACTGGGCATCCCGCTGCTGGGCGCCGCACACCGCCTCGACCGGCTCACCGCCGGGCTGATGCTGTTCATCGTGCGGCCCGAGGAACGTGGCGCGTACCAGACGCTGTTCCGCGACCGGCTGATCCACAAGGAGTACGAGGCCGTCGCCCCCCACGATCCGGCGCTCGCCCTGCCCCGGACCGTACGCAGCCGGATCGTCAAGGAGCGCGGGGTGCTGACCGCCCGCGAGGTCGAGGGCGAGCCGAACGCGCTCAGCCGGGTCGAGCTCCTGGAACACCGGGCCGACGGCCTCGCCCGGTACCGGCTGGTCCCCGGCACCGGGCAGACCCATCAGCTGCGGGTGCACATGAGCGCCCTGGGCGTGCCGATCCTCGGTGACCCCCTGTATCCGGAGGTGGCCGGCCCCGTCCCGGCCGGTGACTTCCGGCGTCCGCTGCAACTGCTGGCGCGGGAAATGGAGTTCACCGACCCGGTGACGGGAGCGCGGCACCGGTTGCGCAGTGGCCGAACGCTCGCGGCATGGGCCTCGTACGGGGACTGGGCCGCAGAGGACCACGCCACCGAGGACTGCGCCTCGGACGACCGCGCCGCCGAGGCACGAACCACCGTGGACCGGGCCACCGCTGACCGGGCCGCTGCTCACCGGCACTCGGCGCCCCGGACCTCGGCGCCCCGGGCCTCCGGTCAGTAGCCGCGCCACCAGAGCAGGAAGCGCTGCCAGGCGCCCGGCGCGCGAACCGGTTCCGCGGGGCCGGCGACGGCCGGTGGCTCGGCGACCGGTGGCTCGGCGACCGGTTGCTCGGCCGACTGCTCGTCCGGTGTCCCCGCCGTGGCCGCGGGCCGCGGGGCGGGGATGTCATGGTGATCGAACGGACCGGGGCGGGCGGCCGGCGACGGAGCCGGCTCCCCCGGTTCGGTGCTGCCGATGTGCCAGTCGCGGCGCGGGGCCGCCGGCTGGTGGTCGTGGTTGGGCCGCTCGGTGATGTCCTGCGGCGCCCTCGGGGTGAACCGGACGGGCAGCTCGATGAGATGGCGTGAGGCGATCGACTCGGTGTGACGCAGATCCTCGTCGTCGACGTCGAGTTCGAGGTCGGGCAGCCGCATCAGCAGAGCGTCGACACCGATCTCGGCGATGGCACGTCCGATGTCCTGACCGGGGCACTCGTGCGGGCCACCGCTGAAGGCGAGGTGGGAGCGGTTGCCCTGCATGTGGGCGGTCGGGTCCGGGCGTACCCGCGGGTCGACGTTGGCCGGGGCCGGAGCGAACAGCAGTCCGTCGCCCCGGCGGATGCGCTGTCCGCCCAGTTCCGTCTCCTGCTTGGCGAAGTAGGCGAAGATGGTACTGAACGGCGGTTCGTCCCAGAGCAGTTGCTCCACCGCCTCCGGCACGGTCATCTGTCCGCCGTTGAGCTGGGCCCGGAAGCGCGGGTCGACCAGCACCGTGCGCAGTACGTTGGCGAGGAGGTTGGCGGTCGACTCGTAGGCGGCGATGAGCACCACCCGCAGGTGCTCCCTGACCTCGTCGTCGGTCAGTCCGGCCGGGTGGGTGATGAGATGGCTGGCGAAGTCCTCCTGCTGTTCCAGCCTGCGGCGCGCGGTGAGCCGGCCCAGCACGTCCATGACGTACGCGTTGCTGGCGATGGCGGTCTCGGTGCCCCTGATCATGTCGCGGGCCGACTCGACCATCCGGTCGTTGTACTCGTCGGGCATGCCGAGGATGTGGCACATCACGGCCATCGGCAGGTGCTCGGCGTACTGGCTGACGACCTCGGCCTCGCCCACTTCGCAGAACCGGTTGACGAGACGCTGGGTGCAGCGGTTGATATGCCGGCGCAGACTGCGGAAGTCGATGGTCGACACGGCGAAGTCGATCACGCCGCGCAGCCGCTCGTGTTCGTCGCCCTCGGCGTGGGCGCACATCGGCTGCCAGGCGATGTGCGGCATCAGCGGGTGGTCGGGTTTGACCAGGCCGTCCCGGAGCGGGGACCAGATACGGCTGTCCTTGGTGTACTGCGCGGGGGTGCGCACCATGTGCAGGTTCTCGGCGTGGCCGAGGACCACCCACACCGGCACGTCGTCGTGGAGCAGCGCGGGCGCCACGGGGCCGTGCTCGGCACGGAGATCCTCGTACAGCTTCTTCAGGTCCGCCGATTCGTGCAGCCGGGGCAGTCCTCCGGGGCCCTGGCCGTGCGCGGGGCAGCCGGGGGGCGGGGCGGGACGGGAGTCGTCCGTTCCGGTCGGGGAGTGGGATTCAGGCGTCACAGTGGTCGCTCCGGAAAACAGGGGGAGAGCAGGGGGGAGAGCAGGGGGGAGAGCAGGGGTCGGGGTGTCAGGTGCGCGAGCCCGTCATGGCGAGCGAGTGCAGGAACCGCATCAGCGTGATCAGTACGTCCCGGCTGGAGGCGCGGCGTCGCACATCGCAGTCCATGATCGGGACGTCCTGCGACAGGTCGAGCGCGGTCCGCAGATCCTCGACCGGGTAACGGGGCGCGTCCGGGAAGGTGTTGACGGCGACGACGAAGGGCACGCCGCGTTCCTCCAGCCGTCCCATGACGTCGAAGCTGACCTCCAGGCGGCGCGTGTCGACCAGCACCACCGCACCGAGCGCCCCCTCGAACAGACCGTTCCACAGGAACCAGAAGCGCTCCTGGCCCGGGGTACCGAAGAGGTAGAGCACCAGTTGCTCGGTGATCTTGATGCGGCCGAAGTCCATGGCCACCGTGGTGGCGGTCTTGGACGCGGACCCGAAGTTGTCGTCGACTCCGACGCCGGCCTGGGTCATGGTCTCCTCGGTGGTCAGCGGCTTGATCTCGCTGACCGACCCGACCATGGTCGTCTTGCCGACCCCGAAGCCGCCCACGATCACGATCTTCGCCGCGGCCTCGGCCGTGTGCGGCAGCTGATCCTCGGTCCGTGGGCCCGGGATGGTCTCAGAGCCTTTGAAGTCCATGCATCACCGCTTCGAGAAGGGAACGGTCGGGCAGCGCCTTCCGGACGATCGGGGCGCGCGCCTGCACCAGTTCCGCCGCCAGCATCTCGGTGAGCAGCATGGTCACCACGCCGAACGGCAGGCTGAGGTAGGCCGAGAGTTCGGCCACGGACAGGGGGGCGGCACAGAGCCGGAGCAGTGCCGCCTGCTCGGGCGTGGCGGAGTGCGGGGGGTCCTCGACGCGCGCCACGATCAGTGTCACGAGGTCGAGGTCCGCGCGGTTCCCGTCCGCCCCTGCGACGACGTACAACCGCTCCGGGTTGGGCCGTTCGTCCTCCTTCTTGTCCTGGGCCGGTTGCGGAGGAGGATCCTCCTGCGGGGAGCGCCTCTGGCGTTGCGGAGGAGTCATACGGTCGTCCCGTTCCGGCGGGGCGGGCTGGTGAGATGGGCGCCGATACGGACGACGAGGTCGCGCATCATGGCCCCCATCCGCCCGGGTTCACAGGTCATGTCGGAGAGCACCGCGAGATAGGCGTTGGCGCCGGCGGCCATCAGGTAGAAGTAGCCGCCGTTGATCTCGATGATCACCATCTTCATCTCGCCGTCACTGCGCGGGAGTTCCCCGGCGACGGCACCGGCGAGGCTCTGCACGCCGGCACAGGCCGCGGCGACCCGGTCGGCGGCGTCCGGCTCGCCGCCGAAGCGGGCGATACGCAGGCCGTCGGCCGAGAGCACCACGATCATCTCGACGCCGGGTACGCCGTCGGCGAGCTCCTTGAGCATCCAGTCGAAGTTGGCGCGTTGCTGGATCACTTGAGGTCCCCCTCGTCGTCGGCCTCGGTGCGGGCCGGTTCGTTGATCAGATGCAGGTACGCGGTCGGATTCCGGGTGAAGTCGGTGGGATGGACGCCGGGTTCGAGGTCTTTCTTCAGGCCGTCCCAGAACGCGTCGACCCACAGACCGGGTTCGCGCTCGTCCTTCGGCTCGGCCGGTTCGGGCTCGGGTGCCGGCCAGGGGGACCGGATGGTCTCGCCCCGCTCGGCGGCCTCCCGCTCGGCCCGTTCTTCGGCGGCCTGCTCGGCGTACCGCTGGGTCAGCGACGTCTTCACCCGGCTGCGGCGCTGCGGCAGCCCGTTGGAGGTCCATTCGGTGACCTCGGGGACGTCGTCCTCCATGGAAACGGTGGCGGGGATGCTCGGGCTGGTGGGGCGGCGCTTCTTGGGGACGCGCTTGGGGCCCGGGAGCGCGTCGACCTGCATCGGCACCGCGGTCGCGCCGATGCCGTGGGCGAGACCGACGCCGGGTTCGGTGGTCATCATGTCGCTCGGCACGATGAGGACCGCGCGGACGCCGCCGTAGGCGGAGGCCCGCAGCGAGACCTGCATCTTGTACCCGGAGCAGAGCCGGCCGATGACGGCGAGGCCCAGGCGAGGGCTGGTGCCGAGGTCCTGGAGGTCGACGCCCGCCTTGGCCTGCTCCAGCTTGTCCTCGATCCGGGCGCGTGCCTTCTCGTCGAGGCTGACTCCGGCGTCCTCGATCTCGATGGCGACGCCGGTCTGCACCTCGATGGCGGTGACGTGGACCTTGGTGTGGGGCGGCGAGTAGCGCGTGGCGTTGTCGAGCAGTTCGGCGACGGCGTGGATGACCGGCTCGACGGAGATGCCCTTGATGTTGACCTTGGCGATGGACTTCAGGTCGATGCGCCGGTACTCGAGGATGCGGGACATCGCGCCGCGCAGCACGCTGTAGAGGGCGACGGGCTCGGGCCACTGGCGTCCGGGCCGGCCGCCGCCGAGTACGGAGATGGAGTCGGCGAGGCGGCCGATCAGCGCGGTGCCGTGGTCGATGCGCAGCAGGTCGTCGAAGACCTCGGGATTGCGGCCGTGGTCCTCCTCCATCTCCCGCAGTTCCTTGGCCTGCTGGTGGACGATCGCCTGGACGCGTCGGGCGATGCTGACGAAGGAGCGCTGGGAGGAGTCGCGCAGGGCTTCCTCGTCGTCGATGATCTTCAGCATCGTCTTGAGCAGCTTGATCTGGTACTCGGGCAGATCGCGCCAGGCCGGGTTGACCTCCTTGAGGTGGAGGAGCACTTCCCTGGGAGTGTTTCCGCGGTGCAGGAAGTCCAGGGCCTCGGGGACCACGGCGTCCGCGAAGTGCAGCGTCTCCGTGTCATGGGAGGCGATCCGCGCTTCCAGATACGCGCGGTGACGGTCGTGTTCGGCCCGCTCGTCCCGCAGGACACGGCCGCGGCGCACCGCCTCGGCCGCGGCGGCGATCACCAGCAGGGTGGCGACGACACCACAGGCGCCGACGGCGATCCGGGCGGGCTCCGTCACCAGGGCAACGGCGGCTCCGGTTGCCGCGGCCATCATTATGGCCGGCATCAACAGCACGCGCGCGTAGGGAAGTTCGCGGCGACCGGGCGGGGATTGGACACTCACCATGTAAGCCTCTGAAAACGAATCGACTGGTGGTCGGGGGACATACGGGTGGGGATGGACCGGGAAATCATGGGAATCATCCGCGTAATAGGGAACAGACACACGAATTCATCCCAACTCGGTGCGCTGCGGGCGAGCTTAGTCCGACAGGATCAACGCCGTGTCATATTCGGCAAGTGCCGGAAATGGCCCTTGGGGCAGGAGTACGCTCGAGCTCATTTACACGCCGAGAAACCATTCGAACACACAGTGTAATGGCGTACGGGTGCACGAAAATCACTCACCGTGCAGGGTGAGGAACACCGCCGACGGCCACGGAACCATCCAGTCCCAGGGACGCCGAAGCCCGGCGCGCACGGAGCGCGCCGGGCTTCACCGCGACCCGGACGGGCCGGGCCTGTCGGAGGGGCCGGACCCGTCGGCCGGGTGGGGCGGGGCGGTGCGGGGCACCGGGCGGTCAGCCCACGGAGGAGTAGGCCACCACTCCACGCAGCAGTCCGTCCACCGCCTTGCGGGCGTTCTTCGCGACCGTGGATCCTTCCACCGCCGGTGCCGCGGCCGAGATCTGGCCGAGCACGTCGATGACCTGCTTGCACCAGCGCACGAAGTCCCCCGCAGGCATCTCCACCTCGCGCAGCACCTCGTCGAGGCCCTTGCCGGACGCCCACATGTAGGCCGCCCAGGCGAAGCCGAGGTCGGGTTCGCGTTGGCCCACACCCTCGGTCTGGGTGATCCGGAAGTCCTCCTCCAGGGCGTCCAGCCGCCCCCAGATACGGACCATCTCGCCCAGCGCGGCCTTCGCCCCGCCGGAGGGCACCTTGGGCACCGCCGCGTCGTCGCTGACCCGGGCCTCGTACACCAGCGCCGAGACACAGGCGGCGAGTTCGGCCGGGCCCAGCTGCTCCCAGACGCCCTCGCGCAGGCATTCGCTGGCCAGCAGGTCGAGTTCGCCGTACAACCGGGCGAGCCGCTTGCCGTGTGCGGTGACCTCGTCGCCGCGCAGGTAGTCCAGCTCGGTCAGCAGGGCGACGATACGGTCGAAGGTGCGGGCGATGGTGTTCGTCCGGCCCTCGATGCGCCGCTCCAGCTGCTTGGTGTCCCGCCGCAGCCGGTGATAGCGCTCGGCCCAGCGGGCGTGGTCCTCACGGTCGTCGCAGCCGTGGCACGGGTGGGCACGGATCGCCTTGCGCAGCCGGTCGATCTCCCGGTCGTCGGCCGCCTGGGAGCGCCGCTTGCGATGCCGCTCCGGCTCGATGTGCCCGGCCTTGGTGCGCAGTGCGGAAGCCAGGTCGCGGCGGGACTGCGGCGAGCGCGCATTGAACGACTTCGGAATCCGCATCCGCTCCAGCGCCTCGACGGGCATCGGGAAGTCGATCGACGCCAGCCGCTTGACCTGCCGCTCCGCGGTCAGCACCAGGGGGCGCGGCTCGTCGTGGTACTCGACGCCGCGGTGCCCGCCCGCACGGCCCGCGGGCAGTCCCGGGTCGAGGACCAGCGCCAGCCCGGCGTACTTGCCGGCGGGTACGTGGATGATGTCGCCGGGCTTGAGCTTCTCCAGGGCGACGGCCGCCTCGGCGCGCCGCTGGGATACGCCCTGGCGGGCCAGCTCCGTCTCCCGGTCCTTCAGGTCGCGGCGCAGCCGCGCGTACTCCTCGAAGTCGCCGAGGTGGCAGGTCATCGAGGCCTGGTAGCCCTCGAGGCCTTCCTCGTTGCGCTGCACCTGCCGCGAGATGCCGACCACCGAACGGTCCGCCTGGAACTGGGCGAACGATGTCTCCAGCAGTTCGCGCGAGCGGTGCCGGCCGAACTGCTCGACCAGGTTGACCGCCATGTTGTACGACGGCCTGAAACTGGAGCGCAGCGGATAGGTGCGGGTACCGGCCAGCCCCGCGAGGTGCCCGGGGTCCATGCCGCGCTGCCACAGCACGACCGCGTGACCCTCGACATCGATGCCGCGCCGGCCGGCCCGGCCGGTCAGCTGGGTGTACTCGCCGGGAGTGATGTCGGCGTGCTGCTCGCCGTTCCACTTGACGAGCTTCTCCAGCACCACCGAGCGGGCGGGCATGTTGATGCCCAGGGCGAGGGTCTCGGTCGCGAAGACCGCCTTGACCAGGCCGCGGACGAACAGCTCCTCGACGACCTCCTTGAACGTCGGCAGCATGCCCGCGTGGTGGGCCGCGATGCCGCGCTCCAGGCCCTCCAGCCACTCGTAGTAGCCGAGGACGTGCAGGTCCTCGGTGGGGATGGAGGCGGTGCGCTCCTCGACGAGGGAGCGGACCCGCTCCCTCGCCTGGTCGTCGTTGAGCCGCAGCCCCGCGTACAGGCACTGCTGGACGGCGGCCTCGCAGGCGGCGCGGCTGAAGATGAAGGTGATGGCGGGCAGCAGGCCCTGGGCGTCGAGCCGCTCGATCACCTCGGGCCGGCCCGGTGTCCAGACCCGCGTGCGCTGTCTGCGCTCCCGCTCCCGGTCCGCCTCGCGCATGTTCCGGCCGCGGCGCTTCTCGCCCCACGAAGGGCGAGTCGCCTCCATCCGGGCCATCCGCGTGAGGTCGGGGTTGACGGCCTTCTTCTGGCCCTCGCCCTCCTCGAACAGGTCATAGATCCGGCGCCCGGCGAGGACGTGCTGGAACAGCGGCACGGGCCGGTGCTCGGAGACGATGACCTCGGTGTGGCCGCGGACGGTGTCCAGCCAGTCGCCGAACTCCTCCGCGTTCGACACCGTCGCCGAGAGGGACACCAGGGTCACCGACTCGGGGAGGTGGATGATCACTTCCTCCCAGACGGCACCCCGGAAGCGGTCGGAGAGGTAGTGCACCTCGTCCATGACCACGTAGCCGAGGCCGAGAAGTGTCTGCGAGCCCGCGTACAGCATGTTCCGCAGCACCTCGGTGGTCATCACGACCACGGGGGCACCGGAGTTGACGCTGTTGTCACCGGTGAGCAGACCGACCTTGTCGGCGCCGTAACGGCGGCACAGGTCGGCGTACTTCTGGTTCGACAGCGCCTTGATGGGTGTCGTGTAGAAGCACTTCTTGCCCTGCTGCAGGGCCAGGTGGACGGCGAACTCGCCGACGATCGTCTTGCCCGAGCCGGTGGGCGCGGCCACCAGCACGCCCTTCCCCGCTTCGAGCGCCTGGCAGGCCTCGATCTGGAAGGGGTCGAGACCGAAGTCGTACATCTCGCGGAAGGAGGCGAGTGTGGTGGCCTGCTCGACAGCGCGCCTGCGTGCTGCCGCGTACCGCTCGGCCGGTGAAAGATCCTCTGTCATCGTGCTTTCGAGCGTACCGGGCCGCACCGACAACAGGACGATCATTATCCGGATCCATGCCCGCCGGCCCTCGGTCCGCCCAGCTCAGGGGCGGTTCCGCCCGGCTCAGGGGCGGTTCCGCCCGGCTCAGGGGCGGTTCCGCCCGGCTCAGGGGCCCACGACCCGTACCGCGCCGCGCACACAGCTCGCGGTCAGCGGCAGTGGTCCGAGCGGTTCCCCGTCCGCGTACCCGGTGACCTCCTCGGCGGCCAGCTCCACCCGCGACGCCCGGAACACGCTCACCTCGGGCCGGTCGACGTGCGTTCCGCGGTACACGGTGGGGAAGACCCGCAGCAGTGTGGCCCGGCCGCAGTCACCGACCACCGTGACGTCGAACAACCCGTCGGTGAGGTCGGCACCCGGGCAGATCCGCATGCCGCCGCCGTACGACGCCCCGTTGCCGACGGCGACCAGCGTCGCCTCGACCTCGCGGACGTCGCCGTCGTCGAGGGTGATCCGGTACGGGACCGGACGCAGGGCCGCGAGTTCGGCGACCATGGCGAGGTCGTACCTGAAGCGCCCGGCGGGCAGCCGCATCCGGTTGCCGCGGTCGTTGACCCGGGAGTCGAAGCCGGAGGCGAGGACGGTACCGAACCAGCGGTCGCCGACCCGCCCGAGGTCGATGTCGCGCACCCGCCCGCACTTGAGGGCGTCGGCGATCATCCGGCCGGCGGCGGCCGGTTCCTTCAGCGGCATGCCGAGCGAGCGGGCGAAGTCGTTGCCGCTGCCGGCGGCGATCAGGCCGAGCGGGGTGCCGGTGCCGACGACGGCCTGCAGGGCCAGGTTCGCCATGCCGTCGCCGCCGACGGCGACCAGAGCGCCGGTGCCCGCCTCCACGGCGTCGCGCGCACGGGTGAGCGCGTCCGCGGCGTCCTCACCGAGCACGGTCCGCACCGAGAAACCGGCCGCGCGCAACGCGGAAGCGGCCGGCCGCGCCGCCCGGGCCCCCCGGCCGCGGCCCGCGGTGGGGTTGACGAAGAGGGTGATCTCGCTGGTCACCCCGTGACCCTATGAGCTCGGGCCCGGTGTTCAGGTCACGTCGTCATAACCGTTGACCCGGTCCGTGCTCGTCTGCTCGGGCCGGGCGCTCCTGGCCGGCACGGGTTCGGTCTCGCCGATGTCCTCGGGGGTGAGGTCGAGGTCGGAGGCCTCGTCGTCGGCGGGGCCCATGGCTTCCAGCCGGCGCTTGCGCCGGTCGTTGAACAGGGAGACGCCGACGGCGCCGAAGTACAGGACCCAGATCGGTCCGGCGAGGACCATCATGGTCAGCGGATCGGTGCTCGGGGTGGCCAGGGCCGCGAACAGCGTGATGCCCATGATCATGCCGCGCCACCAGCCGAGCATGCGCTTGCCGGTCAGCGCTCCGGTGAAGTTGAGCATGATCAGCAGCAGGGGCAGCTCGAAGGAGAGCCCGAAGACGATCACCATGCGCGTGACGAGGTCGAGCAGGTCGTCCAGCGGCAGCAGGTTGTCGACGCTGACCGGCGTGAAATCGATGAGCACCTTCGCCGTCGTCGGCAGCACCCGGTAGGCGAAGTAGGCGCCGCCGAGGAAGAGCGGGACGCCCGTGGCGACGAACGCGTAGGCGTACTTCTTCTCGTGCCGGTGCAGACCGGGGGCGATGAACGACCACAGCTGGTACAGCCAGACCGGCGAGGCCAGCACGACACCGGCCATCAGCGAGACCTTCAGCGCCAGGGTGAACGGCGTGATCAGGCCGTTGATGGTGATCTGCGCGCAGGGACCCTCGTTGCGGGTGGAGGCGGCGAGTTCCTCGAAGGAGTATCCGCAGCCGACCGACTTGAGCACCGGGTCGGTGAAGAAGTTGATGATCTCGTTGTAGAAGAAGGCCGCGACGATCGTCACCAGGACGATGGCCAGCAGCGCTTTCGCGAGCCGGTTGCGGAGTTCACGAAGGTGCTCCGCGAGGGGCATCCGTCCCTCGGGATCCCTCTCCTGCTTGCGGGCAGACTTGGGCAACCCACGTTCCCATCTCGTGCGGCGGGCCGGAAAGTGTCCCCCGGCCCTGCGTCAGCGCTTGGTCGTGTCCGTCGGCTCCGTGACCGGGCGGGAGCTGGTCACGTCACCGGGGGCGGCCTGGATGGTGCGCTGCGCCGGGGACTCGTCGCCGGGGGCCGGCGGATCGGCGGGGGCGGAGGACTTGTCCTTGTCCTCCTTCATCGCCTTGGCCTCGCTCTTGAGGATGCGGGCGGACTTCCCGAGCGACCGCGCCATGTCCGGAAGCTTCTTCGCGCCGAACAGCAGGATGATGACGACGAGAATGAGAATGATCTCGGGAGCTCCGAGCTTTCCGAACATTTCTTTACCTTCTCACCGAGGCTGCTGGGGTGGGGGTGCTGCCCTGTCCGACTGTTCGGACACGCGTCCGACGACCGTGTTGCCAGCGATCGTAACTCTCAGGGGTGAACGTAGGGCAATCCCCGTGCGTACTCCCGTCCGCGGTCCGGGCCTCGTTCTTCGAACCGCGGTCAGCAGCGTACCCGCCCAAGTCGGCAACTCGACAGGGCATGCGGCTCGAAGACCGTCCGGGATCCGGTCAGAGCGCTTCCGCGGAGCGGGCCGCGCCGGACGCCGCCCGCTCCAGGTCCTCCGCGGCCCGGCCGATGCGCCGCGCCGAGTCGGTGACCTGTCTGCCGAGCCGCTCCGCCTCGACGAAGACCCGTACGGCGAACACCCCGAGCACCACGAGCCCCAGAAACCCCACCGCAACCGCGAACATCGCCCAGAACATGAGGGCGAGCCTAGACGGTCCCCGCCCGTACGGAACGCCCGGCGCCCGGGAAGGGGGTCTCCGCCGTCCCGCGGCCGCCACCGGCCGTCACGGGGCCGTTACGCCGTTGAGTGCAGCCGCAGGGTGCTGACCCCGCCGCCGGTGAGGAGTTCGACGACCCGCTCCCCCGCCGGCCTGCGGACCGCGGCCTCGCACGCGGGGCAGGTGAACGAGTAGAAGGTGGTGCGCCTGCTGGCACCTATGACCAGCCTCAGCGCGCTCGCGCCCAGCTCGAAACGCCCCCTGCAGTCCGGGCAGCCCGCCCGGAACACGACCGGCGCGACACTCCTCATCCCGGAGAACGCGGACGCCACCGTCATGGCTCGTACTCCAGGGATCGCCGACTCGCTCACAGTCCTCGCTCCTGCCTGTCGTCCTGCCCGCCCCGGACCGCGCACACCGTGTGCAGCCCGCTCATCCGGCCGTCCCGGCGCCGTCGTACGCCGCCAGCGCCTCGCGGGCCGCCCGCCGGGCACTGTCCGCGAGGTCGTCCGGCGCGACGATCCGGCCGTCCTGCCCGAGCCGCAGTGCCAGCCGCTTGAGCGACGCCGGGTCGGGTGTCCGCAAGGTGATGCGCAGCCCGCCGTCGGGCAGCTCGTCCGCGCTGTCGTGCGGGTAGTACTCGGCGACCCAGCGACCGCCCGGCCCGACCTCGACCACGACCTCCGGATCCTCCGCCGCCGGCTGCACCAGCCCCTCCGACAGGTCCCGCAGCTCGACCTCGGGCGGCGCGGACGGCTCGTCGAGGATCCTGATCTCGGCGACCCGGTCGAGCCGGAACGTGCGGCGCGCCTCGGAGCGGCGGCACCAGGCCTCCACATAGGTGTGCCCGACGCTGACCAGGCGGATGGGGTCGATCTCGCGCTCGGTGAGCTCGTCACGGGCGGGCGAGTAGTAGCGGATCCACAGTCTGCGGCGCTCGGCGATGGCCCGGTCGACGTCCGCGAAGACACCGCCCTCGGACTCGAAGGTCACCGACAGCCGGGCACTGGCGCCCGCCGCCTCACCGGCCGCGGTCTCCACCTTGGCGGTGGCCCGCAGCAGCGCCTGCCGGTCGCTCTCACGCAGTCCGGGCAGGGTGGCCACGGCGCGCGCGGCGACGAGCAGGGCGGTGGCCTCGTCCGCGGCGAGCCGCAGCGGCTCGGCGGCCTCCGCCCCGAGCGCGGCCGGGTTGTGCCACCAGATACGCTCCCCGTCGGTGTCGATGTCCAGCAGGTCGCCGCCGCGGAAACTGGTGCCGCACATGGGCAGCACGTCGAGGTCCGAGACCAGCTCGTCCTCGGTGATGCCGAAGGCGCGCGCCACGTCCTCGATCCGGGCGCCCGGACGCTCCCTCAGATACGTGACCAGGGAGAGCATCCTGCGGGTCTGGTCGATGGCGTTCACTGGCCTGACCGGTTTGCCTGCCACGTTCTTGTCCGTCCCCCTCAGCCCTTGGCCACGGCGCGCAGCCGGTCCATCACGTCGGCCCGCAGCTCGGCGGGCTCCAGGACCACCACGTCCGCTCCGAACTCCACCAGCCAGGCGTCCAGGCCGTGCCCGTACGGAATCTCCAACTCTTCCCAGCCGTCGCCGAGTTCCCGCACCGAGGTGGCCTTCGCCCGAAGGGGGTACCCCGCGTCGGTGCGCAGCCGGATCCGCGCGGTGCGGTCGGCGCTCTCCCCCGCCCAGCTCGCGACCGTCTCGCGGACCGTGACGACGTCCGGCACCGGAGCGGTGTACCGGGTGCCGCGCGAGCGCACCTTGCCGGTGATCCGGGACAGCCGGAAGACCCGCTCGGCTCTCCGGTCGCGGTCCCAGCCCGCCAGGTACCAGTGACCGCGCCAGCACTCCAGCGCCCACGGCTCGACGTTGCGCGGTTCGGGCTGCGCGGCGGTGGCCTTGCGGTAGTCGAAGACGACGGGGCGGCGGTCGCGGCAGGCCAGCATCAGCGGTTCGAAGGAGGCCTCGTGCACGGGAATGCGCGGCTCGAGCGCGCTGTGGGCCTCGTAGGGATCGACGTCCTCGGGCAGTCCCGCCGCGCGCAGTTTCTGCAGGGCGCCGCTGGCCGCACCGGCCAGTCTGGCCTGCTGCCACACCTTGGCCGCCAGGCCCAGTGCGGCTGCCTCCTCGGCGTCGAGGGTGATCGGAGGCAGGCGGTTGCTGTCGCGCCGGGCCAGGTATCCGATCTCGCCCTCGAGGTTCTCCACGGTCTCGATGACGAGCCCCAGTTCGCGCAGATCGTCCTTGTCGCGCTCGAACATGCGGTTGAAGGCGTCGTCCGAGGCCGCCTCGAGATAGGCCTCGACGGACTCGCGCAGCTCACGCTTGCTCAGTGGCCGCCGCGTGCCCAGCAGGCACAGCGCCAGGTTCATCAGCCGCTCGGCCTTGGCAATGGCCATCGACGCCCTTCGCCTCCTCATGCTGCTCAGTCCGATGACCGTACCGCCCCGTGGCGGCGCGGCAAAAGCCGAGGGCCCATGCCCGGACAGGCATGGACCCCAGGTGATCGACTCCGGTCGCAACCCGACCCGATGCCGCACGGGCGACCGGTCGGCGATCGGGTGAGTGGTCAGACCCCGAGCAGGTCGACCACGAAGATCAGCGTCTCGCCGGGCTTGATCGCCGGAGTCGGGCTCTGGTTGCCGTAGGCCAGGTGCGCGGGGATGGTCAGCTGACGACGGCCGCCGACCTTCATGCCCTGCACTCCCTGGTCCCAGCCCTTGATGACCCGGCCGCCGCCCAGCGGGAAGCGGAAGGAAGTCCCTCGGTTCCAGCTGGCGTCGAACTCCTCGCCCGTGCTGAAGGCGACACCGACGTAGTGGACGGTGACGGTCTGACCCGCCTGCGCCACCTCTCCGTCGCCCTCCCAGATGTCCTTGATCTCGAGGTCCGCCGGGGGCTCGCCACCCGGGAAGTCGATCTCGGGCTTGTCGATGCTCACGTCTAACGCTCCTGCTTGTTTACGGAAAGGCGAACAGACACAGTCTTACATCACACGCGGTCACAACTTCGCGAGGATGTCGACGGAGAAGACCAGCGTGGAGTCCTTCTTGATGTCGCTGCCCTCCGGCGGCGTGTCGCCGTATCCCAGCTCCGGCGGGATGACGATGAGGACCCGGCTGCCGACCTTCTTGCCGGTCAGCCCCTGCGCCCAGCCCTTGACGACCTGCTGCAGCGAGAACGAGGTCAGCTGCCCCCGCCCGTACGTCGAGTCGAACTCCTTGCCCCCGTCCCACAACACGCCCTTGTACTGCACGAGCACACTGTTGCCGGCGCCGACCTCCTCGCCGTCGCCCTCGAGGATGTAGCTCGACACGAGCTTCTTCGGGGGGTCCGCGTCGGGCATCTCGATGGAGGGCGCCTTGCCGTCCGTGTTCGTGCCGACCTTGGGCAGATCGACGTTGTCCTGGGCGACCTTGTCACCCTCGGCAGAACTCTTCGCGTTGAACGTGTCCTGCACGTCCACCACGAACACCAGGGTGTCGGTGCCCTTGATGCCCGCCTGCTCATTGCCCTGCGTGCCGTAACCCCAGGTGGGCGGGATCGCCATCTGGACCCGGCTGCCGGCCTTCTTCCCCGTCAGCCCGTACCGCCAGCCGTCGATGATGCTGCCCTGGGCCAGCTGGATCGCCAGCGGAGCCTTGCGGTCGTAGGAGTTGTCGAACACCTTCGCGGTGCTCCACACCTGGCCCAGGTAGTGGGCCACCACGAAGTCGTTCTCCGCGATGGCCTTGCCACCGCCCGCGATGACGGTCTTCACCGCGAGGTCCTTGGACGGGTCGCCGCTGCCCTTGGCCACGGTGGGCTTCTCACCGAACTTCACACCCTCGGTGATCGCCGGCAGCGGACCGTCGACGATTTTCGGCGGGGGCGCGGCCGACGCGTCCGGCACGGACGGCGAGGCGCTCTCGCTGGCCTTGCTCGAATCGGACCCGCCGTCGCCGCACGCGGCGAGAGTGGCCAGTCCAGCGGGTACGGCAATGAGAAGTGAGCGTCGGCGCACGGTGGGGGCCTCGTAATCATCGATCTTGTCGGTGGCGTCCGCGCAACTCTACGGCGTGAGAGGGGCGCCGCACTGAGTAACGTACGGCGCCCTTGTGGCGTTCCGAGGTTCGGGAGAACCGCGGAACAACGCGTCTCACATGCCGGCGATCAGCTTCTCCACCCGCTCGTCCACCGACCGGAACGGGTCCTTGCACAGCACCGTCCGCTGCGCCTGGTCGTTGAGCTTGAGGTGCACCCAGTCGACGGTGAAGTCCCGCCGCTGCTCCTGCGCCCGGCGGATGAAGTCACCGCGCAGCCGCGCCCGGGTGGTCTGCGGCGGAACGGACTTGCCCTCGAAGATCTTCATGTCGTTGCAGATCCGGGCGGCCTGCCCCCTCTTCTCCAGCAGGTAGTACAGACCACGACGACGATGGATGTCGTGGTAGGCGAGGTCTATCTGCGCGACCCGCGGATGCGACATGGTCATGTTGTGCTTGGCCCGGTACCGCTCGATGAGCTTGTACTTCATCACCCAGTCGATCTCGGTGCCGATGCGGTCGAGGTCCTCGGCCTCGATCGCGTCCAGCGTGCGGCCCCACAGCTCGAGCACCTGCTCGACCGTTCCGGTGCGGATGCCACGGCGCTCGCAGAAGTCCACCGCCTTCTCGTAGTACTCGCGCTGCACCTCCAGGGCGGAGGCCTCACGGCCGCTCGCCAGGCGGACCTTGCGGCGGCCCGTGATGTCGTGGCTCACCTCACGGATCGCCCGGATCGGGTTCTCCAGCGTGAGGTCACGCATCACCGTGCCCGCCTCGATCATGCGCAGCACCAGATCGGTGGCACCGACCTTCAGCAGCATGGTCGTCTCGGACATGTTCGAGTCGCCGACGATGACATGGAGCCGGCGGTACCGCTCGGCGTCCGCGTGCGGTTCGTCCCTCGTGTTGATGATCGGCCGGGACCGGGTCGTCGCCGAGGAGACGCCCTCCCAGATGTGCTCGGCCCGCTGGCTGACGCAGTACACCGCGCCACGCGGCGTCTGCAGCACCTTCCCTGCGCCGCACAGCAGCTGGCGGGTCACCAGGAACGGGATGAGGATGTCCGCGAGTCGCGAGAACTCCCCGTGCCGGGCCACCAGAAAGTTCTCGTGACACCCGTACGAGTTACCCGCCGAGTCGGTGTTGTTCTTGAACAGGTAGACGTCGCCCGCGATTCCCTCCTCGTGCAGGCGTCGTTCGGCGTCCACCAGGAGTCCTTCGAGAATGCGCTCCCCAGCCTTGTCGTGGGTGACCAACTCGGTCAGGTTGTCGCATTCGGGTGTGGCGTATTCCGGATGCGAACCCACGTCGAGATAAAGGCGGGCGCCGTTGCGCAGAAAGACGTTGCTGCTGCGGCCCCATGACACGACACGGCGGAAGAGGTACCGCGCCACCTCGTCAGGAGACAGACGACGCTGTCCCCTGAACGTGCACGTGACGCCGTACTCGTTCTCCAGCCCGAAAATGCGGCGGTCCATGACTGAACATTACGCCCGATCCCCTGAACCCAAACGGGGTTCGAGGGCACGGTTCGGATCATTTTCCAAACCGGCCGCAACTACGGCCCCGCCTACGGGAACCGCCAATACCCTTCCGGTGCACATCAAAACCAGAAAAGCCACGCCACCCGCGACAGCCGGCATCGCGAAACCCCCCTGTGCGCCGCCCGCCTCGACCACCGGCCCGGCCAGACCCGTCCCCACCGAGGCGCCCACGGTGAACGTCGTCACCAGCCACGAGAACGCCTCCGTGACCGTCCCGGCCGGTGCGTGCCGGTCCACCAGCACGAAGGCACACGCGATCGCCGGAGCCAGGAACACACCGGCGACCACCGCGAGCAGGGTCATCGCCACCGGCCCGGGCATCAGCGTCAGCGGCAGGTAACACACCGCCAGGAAGGCCACCAGCACCTGCAGTCGCCGCGCCGGCTCACCCGCCCACTGCCGCACCCCGTACGCCATGCCGCCGACAAGCGCGCCGAGCCCCAGGCCCGCCATCAGCCAGCCGTACACATGAGCGCCGCCGTGTTCGTCCCCATAGGGCACCGAGGCCACCGTGATGGACCCCAGCGCGATGCCGACGAACAGGAAGGCACCCAGCAGCGCCAGCAGTCCCGGCGAGCGCAGCGCCCCCAGCCAGTGCGCCTCGCGCGGCGCCGACCGCCACGCACGCGAAGGCGCCGACACCACCACGGACAACGCGCCCAGCACCCCCAGCGCGTTCAGCACCAGCAGGGCGACCGCCGGCGACCAGAGCGACGCGCACACCGTGACGAGCAGCGGCCCGACGGTGAACATCACCTCCTGCGCCACCGCGTCCATCGCGTACGCCCGGTGCACCTGGTCCTCGCGGTGCAGCACCGAGGACCACAGGGCCCGCAGCCCGCCCTCCAGCGGCGGCGTGAACAGCCCCGCGGCGGCCACCGCCGCATACGCCGCGGCCCGCGGATCGATCCCCACGAACGCGAAGACCGCCATCGCCAGCGCCGACAGCACCGCGGCGGGCAACTGGACCCGCGGCTGGCCCCGCAGGTCCACGAGCCGCCCCAGCACCGGCTGCCCGACCGCGTTGGCCACGCCGTACACCGCCGCCAGGGCACCGGCCAGACTGTACGAACCGCCCTCCGCGCGGACGAACAACACGATCGCGATGGCCGCGGTCCCGTTGGGCAGCCGGCCCACCAGCGTGCCCACCAGCAGCCGGGCCGCGTGCCGCACCCGGAGGATCTCCAGGTATCCCGTGGCCATGCAGCACCCTCCACTCACCCGCCGGTGCTCCCCCGGAACCCCGACGTTGTACGTATAACCTAGTTCTTCATACGTACCATGTCCGCTGTTCGCCAGTCCAGACGGAGTCCAGTCGAAGGAGCGGTCCCACGGTGGCCCGAGCCCAGACCCGCCCCACCAGCCGGGACGTCGCGCAGGCCGCCGGCGTCTCCCAGGCCGCCGTCTCCCTCGTCATGGGCGACAAATGGCGCGGCCGCGTCTCGGAAACCACAGCGCAACGCGTACGCGAGGCGGCGCACACCCTCGGCTACCGCCCGAACCTGGCCGCCCGCAACCTGCGCCTCGGCCACACCCGCACGGTACTCCTGGTCGTCCCCGCCCTCACCACCGAGTTCTTCGCCGGCGTCTACACCGGAGCCGCGCGCGTCGCCGCCCAGCACGGCTTCGGCGTCGTTCTCTACCCCTCCCCCGAAGGCATCGGCCCCGCCCGCAACCCCTTCGCCTCCGGGCAGGCCGCCCTCGACGGCGTCATCGCCTCCTCCATGGCCGCGGACGCCCTCACCGCGATCCGCGGCGACCAGCTCCCCCTGGTCATGCTCGACAGCGACCCCGGGAGCACCCTGGGCGCCGCGACGGTCAACCTCGACATCGCCGACGGCATCCGCCACATCGCCCGCCACCTCCTGGACCTGGGCCACCGCGACGTCCTCCACCTGGCGGCGGACGTCCCCTCCTGGACCTTCGACGTACGCGCCCGCGAACTGGCGGCCCAGCTGGCCGCGGTCCCCGGCACGACCCTGCGCACCGCCCGGTCACCCATCTCCATCCAGGGCGCCGTCGCCGCCGCCCACGCCGCCCTGGCCACCCCCGGCCGCCCCACCGCCGTCGTCTGCGACGACGACCAGCTCGCCGCCGGCACCTACAAGGCAGCCCGCCGGCTCGGCCTGCGCATCCCCGACGACCTCTCCGTCACCGGCCTCGACGACCTGGCTCTGGCCACGGCCCTCGACCCGGAACTCACCACCGTCCGCCTCGACGCGGAACTCTTCGGCGAACGCGGCATGCAAGCCCTTCTCGCAGTCCTCGACCACCGCACCCCCGACGCCGGCGACATCCCCGTCCACCTGGTGATCCGGGAATCGACGGCCCCGCCCGCCCCACACCCCTGAAACGCCCGGTGGGGGTGCCCGCCCGCACCACGGACTCACACCCCCACCGGGCCGCACAGGCCCACCGGCCCACCGGCCCACCCGAACGAAACGGATGCCGGCCGGTGCTACTCCTTGCCCCCCGGCGTGCCCTCGGACCGACCCCCGGACGCACCTGAAGCTTCGTCCTCCGCCTCCACATCGGCCTCCGCCTCGGACGCCGTCTCCGCACCGCCGACCTCCAGCAGCCGCGCCAGCTGCCGACCGGTGATCCGCTTGAACTTCCGCTGCTGCGGCCGCGTACGGTCCAGCACAGCCACCTCCAGCCGCTCCGCGGGAATCTCCCGCTCACCGCCATTGGTGTCCCGCGACAGCGACTGCACCGCCAGCGCCAGCGCCTCGGCCAGCGTCATGCCGTCCCGGTGCCGCTGGTCCAGATAACCGCTGATCTGCTCCGCGTTACCCCCCACCGCCACCGAGCCGTGCTCGTCGACGATGGAACCGTCGTGCGGCAGCCGGTAGATCTGGTCACCCTCCGGGGTCTCACCGACCTCGGCCACCACCAGCTCCACCTCGTACGGCTTCTCCGCCGCACTCGAGAAGATCGTGCCCAGCGTCTGCGCGTACACGTTCGCCAGACCCCGGGCGGTCACGTCGTCCCGGTCATAGGTGTAACCCCGCAGATCTGCGTAGCGCACACCGCCGATCCGCAGATTCTCGTACTCGTTGTACTTACCGGCGGCGGCGAAACCGATCCGGTCGTAGATCTCGCTGAACTTGTGCAGCGCACGGGACGGGTTCTCGCCGACGAATACGATGCCGTCGGCATACTGCAGCACGACCAGACTGCGGCCGCGCGCGATTCCTTTGCGGGCGTACTCCGCCCGGTCGGCCATCGCCTGCTGGGGTGAGACATAGAACGGCGTCGACACGGGTCAACCGTCCCTTTCTGTCGAAGTCACTGGATGGAGGCTGGATGAAGGACCGTCACCAACGAACCCCGTGCCCTACAGCAGCGCGGCACGCGGACCGTCCGGCTGCTCCAGCCGCCGCTCCAGCACCGACCGGGCGATCCCGGACGCCTCGTCCTCGGTGAGCCGGCGGAAGCCGTCCTCGGTGATCACCGTGACGATCGGGTAGATCCGGCGGGCGACATCGGGACCGCCGGTCGCCGAATCGTCGTCCGCGGCGTCGTACAGGGCCTGCACCACCAGGATGGTCGCCTCGGACTCGCTCAGATCGCTCCGGAAGAGTTTCTTCATGGCACTGCGCGCGAAGACCGACCCGGAACCGGTGGCCGCGTACCCCTGCTCCTCCGAACGCCCGCCCGTGACGTCGTAGGAGAAGATCCGCCCCTTCTCCCGGTCCACGTCGTACCCCGCGAACAGCGGGACCACGGCCAGGCCCTGCATCGCCATCCCGAGGTTGGACCGGATCATGGTCGACAGCCGGTTCGCCTTGCCCTCCAGGGACAGCTGCGCGCCCTCGACCTTCTCGAAGTGCTCCAGCTCCAGCTGGAACAGCTTCACCATCTCCACGGCGAGCCCCGCCGTGCCGGCGATACCCACCGCCGAGTACTCGTCCGCGGGGAACACCTTCTCGATGTCCCGCTGGGCGATGACATTGCCCATGGTGGCCCGGCGGTCACCGGCGAGCACGACACCACCGGGGAAGCTCACGGCGACGATCGTGGTCCCGTGCGGTGCCTCGATCACGCCCTGGATGGGCGGCAGTTGCCGCTTCCCCGGGAGCATCTCCGGCTGATGCTCCGACAGGAAGTCCATGAAGGACGACGACCCGGGAGTCAGGAAGGCAGCCGGCAGACGCCCGGTGCTACGAGTGTTGGCTTCCACGCGATTCCTTCCACGTAAGCGGCAGCCCGCCTTATGGCATCGGGCCGGTCCTTGAACTGCCCCAGCACGGCATTGCAACTGAAGCACAGTACGCCACGGACCCTACCCGTCCTGTGGCAGTGATCCACATGTGCGGCGGGAGCGGCAAGACAGATGCAACAGAGACCGTGCTGCTCCGCGACCATCGCGTCCAGCTCCGCGGGAGCGAGCCCGTACTTGCGCTTGAAATAGCTGATCCGGTTCCGCTCCGCCCGGCAGTCGCGGCAGTAGCTCGACCAGCCGTCCGAGCAGGAACTGTTTCGTTCCCACTCGGTATGCGGCTTCACGGCTTCGCACTGCGGGCACCGCTTGTGACCCGACGGCACCGAAACCTTCTCGCGAACTTTCTTCCCCTTGGCCTCCTGGCGCTGCCTGTAGTACTCGGCAGAGCACTCTCGGCAGTACGCCTGGAGGCCGTCGGGCATGGATTTGTCACTGGCGAAGGCCGATCGCGGCAAACGTGGCTTGCAGCGCGAGCAGCGCTTCGCCCCTGAGGCTTGTACCACCCCGAACTCCCCGCCCACCTTCAATTCGAAGGAATGTGGCGCCTACTGCCCGCCCTTCTGAACGAAGGACCTCACGAAATCCTCGGCGTTGGCCTCGAGTACGTCATCGATTTCGTCGAGGACGTCGTCCACGTCGTCGCTCAGCTGCTCCTGGCGCTCCTTGAGGTCTTCGGATGCCTGCGCCTCGGGCGCCTCCTCGACCTCCTCGGTGGAACGCGTCGCCTTCTGCTGTCCGCCGCCGGTGTCCTTGGTCGCCATAACCCTCACCCCGCTCGGTTCGACGTTCTTGATCAGACCCTACAAGCAGGATCCGACATGGGCCCCGTAGTTCCTACAACGTACGGCGGCCACCTCGATGATTCCCTTTCGCCGGACTTTCCACCCTGTCCGGCGGCCCGGTCGTGTGGGCCGGCTCAGTTGCCGGACAACACCCTGACCAGGTCTTCTGCCGTTCGGCAGCGGTCCAGAAGCTCCTTGACATGATTACGCGTTCCGCGAAGCGGTTCCAGGGTTGGGACGCGCTGGAGCGAGTCCCTGCCGGGCAGATCGAAGATCACCGAGTCCCAGGAGGCCGCCGCGACGTCGTCCGCGTACTGCTCCAGGCAGCGTCCGCGGAAGTAGGCGCGGGTGTCCTCGGGCGGCTTCGTCCGGGCCCGCTCGACCTCTGTCTCGTCCAGCAGCCGCTTGATGCTGCCGCGGGCGACGAGGCGGTTGTAGAGCCCCTTGTCGGGCCGTACGTCGGCGTACTGGAGGTCGACGAGGTGCAGCCGGGCGGCGTCCCAGTCCAGCTCGTCCCTGCGCCGGTAGCCCTCCATGACCTGCCGCTTGGCGACCCAGTCCAGCTCGCCGGCCAGGCTCATGTGGTCGTTCTCCAGGCGGTTGAGGGTGTCCTCCCAGCGGGTCAGGACGTCCTTGGTCTGGTCGTCGGCGTCGGCTCCGTACCGTTCCTCGACGTATTTGCGGGCGAGTTCGTAGTACTCCATCTGGAGTTGGACGGCGGTGAGTGTGCGGCCGCTGCGGAGCGTGACCAGCCGCTTCAGGGTGGGGTCGTGCGAGACCTGGTGCAGCGTCCGTACGGGCTGGTCGACGGCGAGGTCCACGGCGATGAAGCCGTCCTCGATCATCGACAGTACGAGCGCGGTCGTGCCGAGCTTCAGGTAGGTCGAGATCTCGGACAGGTTCGCGTCGCCGATGATCACATGGAGCCGGCGGTGCTTCTCGGCGTCGGCGTGGGGTTCGTCGCGGGTGTTGATGATGGGGCGCTTCAGCGTGGTCTCGAGACCGACCTCGACCTCGAAGTAGTCCGCGCGCTGGCTGAGCTGGAAGCCGTGTTCGTGGCCGTCCTGGCCGATGCCGACGCGTCCCGCGCCGGTGAAGACCTGGCGTGAGACGAAGAACGGGGTGAGGTGGCGGACGATGTCCGAGAAGGGCGTCTCCCGCTTCATCAGGTAGTTCTCGTGGGTGCCGTAGGAGGCTCCCTTGTTGTCGGTGTTGTTCTTGTACAGGTGGATGGGCTGGGCGCCCGGGAGCGCGGCGGCCCGTTCTGCGGCTTCGGCCATGATCCGTTCGCCGGCCTTGTCCCAGAGGACGGCGTCGCGGGGGTTGGTGACCTCGGGGGCGCTGTATTCGGGGTGTGCGTGGTCGACGTAGAGGCGTGCGCCGTTGGTGAGGATGACATTGGCGAGGCCGATGTCCTCGTCGGTGAGCTGGCTGGAGTCGGCGGCCTCGCGGGCGAGGTCGAAGCCTCGCGCGTCCCGCAGCGGGTTCTCCTCCTCGAAGTCCCAGCGGGCCCGGCGGGCCCGGTGCATCGCCGCCGCGTAGGCGTTCACGATCTGGGACGAGGTGAGCATGGCATTGGCGTTGGGGTGGCCGGGGACGGAGATCCCGTACTCCGTCTCGATGCCCATTACTCGCCGTACGGTCATGCGGCCCTCCTTGCCTGGCGGCGTCCCCGGTCGGGGGCGCTGCTCAAGTACCGCTGGCGCTCCGGTGCGTGTGCGGTGCCCGTCCCCGCACTGTGCGACTCGGCGGTATTGAAGAGCCTAGAACGCCTTTGCACTGGTGGGGAGATCATTTGCGTCATTGCTGTGTTCCGGTGGTGGCTGCAGAAAACAGTCGGCTGCGGGTACCCACTGAGGGCACCCGCAGCCGCCCTGTCTTTTACAGGTACTGACCGGTGTTCGCCACCGTGTCGATGGAGCGTCCGGTGTCCGAGCCCTGCTTTCCGGTGATGAGGGTGCGGATGTAAACAATCCGCTCGCCCTTCTTTCCGGAGATCCGGGCCCAGTCGTCGGGGTTGGTGGTGTTGGGCAGGTCCTCGTTCTCCTTGAACTCGTCCACGCAGGCCTGGAGCAGGTGGGAGACGCGGAGGCCCTTCTGGGTCTTTTCGAGGAAGTCCTTGATCGCCATCTTCTTGGCGCGGCCGACGATGTTCTCGATCATGGCGCCGGAGTTGAAGTCCTTGAAGTAGAGGACTTCCTTGTCTCCGTTGGCGTAGGTGACTTCCAGGAAGCGGTTTTCCTCGGTTTCGGCGTACATGTGTTCCACAGCGGACTGGATCATGCTCTGGACCGTTGTGCCCCGGTCGCCGCCGTGCTCGGCGAGGTCGTCGCTGTGCAGCGGGAGGCGTGGGGTGAGGTACTTGCCGAAGATGTCCTTGGCCGCCTCGGCGTCCGGACGTTCGATCTTGATCTTCACGTCGAGCCGGCCGGGCCGCAGGATGGCGGGGTCGATCATGTCCTCACGGTTGGAGGCACCGATCACGACCACGTTCTGCAGGCCCTCCACGCCGTCGATCTCTGCGAGGAGCTGCGGGACGATCGTGTTCTCCACGTCGGAGCTGACGCCGGAGCCACGGGTACGGAAGAGGGATTCCATCTCGTCGAAGAAGACGATGACGGGGGTGCCCTCGCTGGCCTTCTCGCGGGCCCGCTGGAAGACCAGGCGGATCTGCCGCTCGGTCTCGCCGACGTACTTGTTGAGAAGCTCGGGGCCCTTGATGTTGAGGAAGAAGCTCTTGCCGGCGGCCACTCCGGTCACTTCGGCGACCTTCTTGGCCAGCGAGTTCGCCACGGCCTTGGCGATGAGCGTCTTGCCACATCCGGGGGGCCCGTAGAGCAGGACACCCTTGGGCGGGCGCAGTTCATGCTCCTTGAACAGGTCCGGGTGGAGGTAGGGCAGCTCGACGGCGTCGCGGATGGCTTCGATCTGGTTGCCGAGGCCGCCGATCTGCTCGTAGCCGATGTCGGGGACTTCTTCGAGGACGAGTTCCTCGACCTCGCTCTTGGGGACGACCTCGTAGACGTACCCGGAGCGGGGTTCGAGCAGGAGCGCGTCGCCGGGGCGGATGGTGATGCCCAGCAGGGGCTCGGCGAGCCGGACCACGCGTTCCTCGTCGGTGTGCCCGAGGACGAGTGCCCGTTCGCCGTCCTCGAGGATCTCCTTGAGGGTGACGATGTCGCCGACGCGCTCGTACTTCATGGCCTCGACCACGTTGAGCGCTTCGTTGAGCATCACTTCCTGGCCACGCCGGAGCTCGTCGAGGTCGACGCCGGGACTCACGTTCACCCGGAGTTTTCTGCCGCCGGTGAAGATGTCGGCGGTGCCGTCCTCGTTCGCCATGAGGAAGACTCCGAAGCCGGCCGGGGGCTGTGCGAGCCGGTCGACCTCTTCCTTGAGGGCCACGATCTGGTCGCGGGCCTCGCGGAGCGTGCCGGCGAGTCGTTCGTTCTGGGCGGACACGCCGGCCAGGTTGGTCTGCAGCTCGACGATCCGCTCTTCGAGAATCCTCGTGTGTCGCGGAGAGTCGGCGAGCTTGCGTCGCAGGACGGCGATCTCCTGCTCAAGGTAGGCAATCTGCCCGGCCGGGTCCTCAGACCCGCGTCCCGGGCGGATGCCGCGGTTCATGTCGTCGTCGTGGGCTGCCACGGTCCTCACCTCCTCCAAGGGGAGCTGGACGCTTCCAGACCCTACCTGGGCGGGTGTCGATTGAAACCCCTAGATCACAAAGACGGTCGGGGTGTGTCCGATCTTCACCCTTGCGCTCTCCCTCACGCCAGGGGAATACCCACCGAGGGTGACGGGAACCCCGGCGGAGGTAGGGTCGATGTGTTCAACACCCGTCGGAGCTGGCCGGATTCCCGTTCGGTTCGACGCGTGAGACCGGGACACGGGGAGACGGCAGGAGAGATGAGCGTGCAGCAGGAGGCCGGAGTCGAGGGTGCGGCCCTGGAGGTCTGGATCGACCAGGACCTGTGTACCGGCGACGGCATCTGCGTGCAGTACGCGCCCGAGGTGTTCGAGCTGGATATCGACGGGCTGGCGTACGTGAAGGGCTCGGACGACGAGTTGTTGCAGGCCACAGGGGCTACGACGCGTGTGCCACTGCCGATTCTCACGGACGTGGTCGATTCCGCGAAGGAGTGTCCGGGCGAGTGCATCCATGTGCGTCGCGTGGCGGACGGCGTGGAGGTGTACGGGCCGGACGCCGGGTGACCGGTTCGGCACCGCTCGTCGCCACTGTCCTTTTTTCACGCGTTCTCGGGCGCTCCGGAGCGTGGGCGTGTGCCGGGGTGTGTGCCCCGAGTTGCGCGAGGTGCGTCCGCGCCGGGTTCACACGCTCCGGGCGCCGGAGGGCTCGGACTGGACGAACGCCCCGTTGTCCCAGTGCCACTTCACACTCTTGCGCACGTCGGGGCAGCAACGGGGCACGTCGGTGGACGAGTAGTCGAGAATCGCCGCGGTGATCTCGCCTTCGCGTACGGCGAAGTCGTCGACGTTGGTGCGGTCCTTGGGGTCGACGAGGGTGGCCACCACGCGGGGCGTGGCGGCTCCGGCGGCCTGGGTCAGCACGTACATGCCGTCGGGCGGGGTGCCCATGGAGGCGTCGCAGTGGACGGCCGCCACCGTCTCGGGCCGGCCGTCGCCGTCCAGGTCACCGGCCGCGTGCTTCTTGACCACCACGTTCACCGGACCGCATTCGAGCGGGAACTCGACGGCCGCCGGGTCGGGGGGTGCGATGTGCGCCGGGGCGTTCTTCGTCTCCGGGGCGGGGGCCTGGGCCGCTGTCGCGGCTCTGGGCTGCATCAGGGAGGAGAGCGCCACTACACCTGCGACGGCCGTGGCGGTGGCGACCCAGTGGATCGGGCGGGTGTGCGTGTGTGCGAGCTCCGGAACGGCGGGTGACTGCACGAGGAGCGTCTCCTGTGAGAGCTGTGCCGGTGGGGTGGCCAGCATCGTGCCACACGTCACAGTGCGGGGGAACGGCGGGGTGCGGGGCTGTGGTGCAGGAAGGTCCCGTCTCCTCCCGTCCCATCGCGTCGCGTCGCGTCGCGTCGCGTCAACAGAAGAGCGCCGTGGCGCAGTTCCCGGTGTGGGTGGGGAACTGCGCCACGGCGTTCGTGCGTTGTCGTGGTGGCGGGTCGTGTCAGCGTGCGATGCCCGCGTCGGCGTTGGGTCCCGAGTAGTCCTCGCCGTAGGCGCCCTTGGCCGGGCGGCGGCGTCGCATGGGGGGCTCCACGCCGTCGGCGAGCCGGCGGGCGGTGAGCAGGAAGCCGGTGTGGCCGATCATGCGGTGGTCCGGGCGGACGGCGAGACCTTCGATGTGCCAGTTGCGGATCATCGATTCCCAGGCGGTCGGCTCGTTGAAGGAGCCGATCTCCCGGATGGACTCGACGGTCCGGGCGAGCTGGGTGGTGGTCGCGACGTAGCAGCAGAGGATGCCGCCGGGGACGAGCGCCTTGGAGACTGCCTCCAGGCATTCCCAGGGAGCGAGCATGTCGAGGATGACGCGGTCGACCTCGGTGTCGGACAGGTTGTCCTGGAGGTCGCCGACGGTGAGCTGCCAGGCGGGGTGCGGGCCGCCGAAGTAGCGCTCCACGTTGGCCTGGGCGATCTCGGCGAAGTCCTCGCGCCGTTCGTAGCTGTGCAGCATGCCCTGGTCGCCGATGGCGCGCAGCAGGAAGCTGCTCAGGGAGCCGGAGCCGACACCGGCCTCCACCACGCGGGCGCCGGGGAAGATGTCGGCGAAGGCGAGGATCTGCCCCGCGTCCTTCGGGTAGACGACGGCTGCCCCGCGGGGCATGGACAGGACGTAGTCGGGGAGCAGGGGGCGCAGCGCGAGGTAGGCGACGTTCCCGGTGGTGCGGACAACGCTGCCCTCGGGTGCACCGATCAGCTCGTCGTGGGGGAAGGAACCCTTGTGGGTGTGAAAGTTCTTCCCGGCCTCGAGCGTGAACGTGTAGTGGCGGCCCTTGGGGTCGGTCAGCTGTACCTGGTCCCCGACCTTGAAGGGCCCGCGGCGGCGGGCGGCACCGGTCGGTTCGGACATGTGACCAGCCTACCGGTCCCGGCGCGGGCCACTGACCATCCGGGGCCCGAGGGCGTGCGGCGGGCGAAACGGCCGTCGGGCGACGGCCGGCGTCAGGCGGGGCGGGCCATGGCCTTGACGAAGGCGTGCTCGACGTCGGCCGCGGACAGGACGCCGTAGATCTCGCCGGTCGCCTCGACGACCAGGTACTCGGTGGCGGGTGCGGCACGCAGGGCTTCCAGGAGTTCCTCCCCCGCGAGCTCGGCGGAGACGCGCATGCCCTCGGTGAGGTCCTGAGCGAGCCCGCTGACCGCGACCCAGGGGCGGCGGTGTTCGGGTACGCCGACGATGGCGGCCTCGCGCACCAGGGACAGCGGGGTGCCGTCGGGGTCGACGACGACGAGTGCGCGGGCTCCGGCGGCGTTGGCGCGGCGCAGCGCCTCGGAGAGGGGGGTGTCGGTCTCGACGGGTACCGCGCGGCGGGTCAGTGCGCGGGCGCGCAGTTCCGGCAGGTGCTCGCGCAGGCGGGCCATGCGCAGGCTGTTGCCGGCGCCGGTCCAGATGATCGCCGCGAGGATGGCGGCGAGCAGGGCGTCGAGGACGGTGTCCATGCCGACGCCGTCCGCGGCGTCGGAGCCGAGGGCTCCGGACTGGGTGAGCAGGGGGAGGCCGACCAGGACGGAGATGGCGAGGGCGCGGCCCACCCAGGCGGCGGCGACGGTGCCGCTCATCGGCTTGCCGGTGATTTTCCAGACGACCGCGCGGAGCATGCGTCCGCCGTCGAGGGGGAGACCGGGCAGGAGGTTGAAGACGGCCACGATGAGGTTGGAGATCATCAGGCCGGCCAGCAGGACGCCGGGTACGGAGCCGGGGTCGACCGCGAGGAGTCCGAGGTAGAACAAGCCGGACAGGACGAGGGAGAGCAGGGGGCCCACGAAGGCGAGCACGAACTCCCGTCCGGGTGTCTCTGCCTCCTTCTCGATCTCGGAGACGCCGCCGAAGAACTGGAGCTGGATACGGCGCACCGGGAGCTTGAAGCGGAGGGCGGCCAGTGTGTGGGCGAGTTCGTGGACCAGCACCGAGGCGTAGAAGGCGACGGCGAAGAACAGTGAGACCAGGTAGCTGGCGGCGCCGAGCTCGGGCAGTACGCGGTCGATCTGGCCGCCGAAGACCCAGGTGATGAGGATGGCGACGAGGAACCAGCTGGGCGCGACGTAGACGGGCACGCCGAAAGGGCGTCCCATCAGCAGTCCGCCGCGCGGCTGCTCCACCGGGCGCTGCGGCGCTGATTCCTTGCCGGGTGCCGGGTGGGCGAGGGGGCGGTCGGGGTGGTGGTGGGGCTGGTGCGGTGGGTCCGGCTCGGGGGGTGCGGGCCGGTGGCCGGCGGGGGTCTCGTCGGGTGGGGGACCGGTCGCACGGGTGCCGGTCGGGGTGTCGGTTTCGGTGGGGTCGGTTCCGTGCGGGGTCCTCGGGTCACGGGCCCCGGTGGTCTCGTCCGGCTCCTGCGAGGTCACCGGGGTGGAGGGCTGCTCGGGCGGCCCGTTGCGGGGTGTGGGCCCGGCCTCCGCCGGGGCACCGCCGGTCCTCTGCGGAGTGTCCTGGGAGGTCGGCGGGGTGCGGTCGGCAGCGTGCTCGGCGGACCGGTCGTCCGAGGGGTTCGGGGTGTCCGAGGGGTTCGGGGTGGTTTCGGCTGGGTCGAAGCGGCCCCCGTCCGTGGTGGGTTCGCCTGCCGGGCGCCCTGCGTGGCGCTCGGCCGGCTCGTCGTTGCCGGAGCGCGGCTGCCCGCGTCCGCCGCTTGCGTCCACCGGTGTCCCCTCGTCGCTGCGTCTCCCGCGCCTGCCGGACGGGAGGGTCTCGAGTCGATGGTATGCGGCCGTTGCCACACGTTTCGCCTCGGCACCCCTCTCCGTTCCCCTCCGTCACCGCGCCTGCCCTCCCTCTCCTTCCCCTTGTCCCCCTTCGGTCACCCCGCCGTGTGCGGTCACTGTCGGTGCCGGGCCGTAAAGTCTGTGGACATGGAGACGAGCACCGGGGCCGCGGGGCGGTCCGACAGCACGCCGGTCGTGGCGGCGGACGCGCCGGTCACTGCCGGGAAGACGACGGGGGGCAGGGAGACGGCCGGGGCGGCCGCGGCGCCTGCCGTGCGGCCCGCCGCGCCGCCCGCTTCACTGTCCCCCTCGCGGGCCGGTGACTTCATGCAGTGTCCGCTGCTGTACCGGTTCCGGGTCATCGACCGGCTGCCGGAGAAGCCGAGCGAGGCGGCGACGCGAGGCACGCTGGTGCACGCGGTACTGGAACGTCTGTTCGACATCCCGGCCGCCGAGCGCACCGCGCCGCGGGCGAAGGCGCTGGTGCCGGGGCAGTGGGACCGGCTGCGGGAGTCCCGGCCGGAGGTCATGGAGCTGTTCGCCGAGGATCCGGAGGGTGAGCGGCTGGCGCGCTGGCTGGCGGAGGCGGAGCAGCTGGTGGAGCGCTGGTTCGGCCTGGAGGATCCGAGCCGGCTGGAGCCCGCCGAGCGGGAGCTGTTCGTGGAGGCCGAGCTGGATTCCGGGCTGCGGCTGCGCGGGATCATCGACCGGGTGGATGTGGCGCCCACCGGCGAGGTACGGATCGTCGACTACAAGACGGGCAAGGCGCCGCGGCCGGAGTACGCGGAGGGCGCGCTGTTCCAGATGAAGTTCTACGCCCTGGTGGTGTGGCGGCTGAAGCGGGTGATTCCGCGTCGGCTGCAGCTCGTGTACCTGGGCAGCGGCGATGTCGTGACGTACGACCCCGTCCGTGCCGATCTGGAGCGCGTCGAGCGCAAGCTGCTGGCGTTGTGGGAGGCGATCCGGGAGGCCACGGAGACGGGTGACTGGCGGCCGCGCCCCACCAAGCTGTGCGGCTGGTGCGACCACCAGGCGCACTGCCCGGAGTTCGGCGGCACTCCCCCGCCCTATCCGCTGCCGGTACGGACCGCCGGGTCCGACGCGGTGTGAGGTGCCCCGGACTCCGGCGGGACGGAGGGCGCAGGGCACAATGAGGGCGGACTAGCGAAGGAGACTTACGTGGCCATCCGCGTCCTACTGGTCGACGACCAGCCGCTGCTGCGCACCGGCTTCCGGATGATCCTGGAGGCCGAGCAGGACATCGCGGTCGTCGGCGAGGCCGGGGACGGCCTCCAGGCCCAGGACCAGGTGCGGGCGCTGCAGCCCGACGTGGTCCTGATGGACATTCGCATGCCGCGGATGGACGGCGTGGAGGCGACCCGGCAGATCACCGGCCCCGAGCGGGACGGCCCGGCGAAGGTCCTGGTGCTGACCACGTTCGATCTCGACGAGTACGTGGTGGAGGCGCTGCGCGCGGGCGCCAGCGGCTTCCTGTTGAAGGACGCCCCGGCCAATGAGCTGGTGCAGGCGATCCGGGTGGTGGCCGCCGGTGAGGCGATGCTCGCCCCGAGCATCACGCGCCGGCTGCTGGACAAGTACGCCACGCATCTGCCGTCCGGTGACGAGCCGGTGCCGGACACACTGCACACGCTGACCGACCGGGAGGTCGAGGTGCTGAAGCTGGTGGCGCGGGGCCTGTCCAACGCGGAGATCGCCGCGGACCTGTTCGTCAGCGAGACGACGGTGAAGACGCACGTCGGTCATGTCCTGACGAAGCTCGGGCTGCGCGACCGGGTGCAGGCAGCGGTGTACGCGTACGAGAGCGGACTGGTGCGCCCGGGAGCGCAGTAGCGCCCGCCCGCTCACCCGGCGCCGCTACGCGCCGCACGTGCATACGCCGAGGGCGCCTCCCGACTTTCGGGAGGCGCCCTCGGCGTATGCGGGCCCGGTCCGGGCCCGCCGTGTCAGCCACTCACGCCACGGCCCAGCTCCCACAGCTGAAGCGTGGAGGAGGAGTTGAGCAGGTATGCGGTGCCGGTGACGCTGTCGTGCGCGGCAACGTACTGCTTGCCCTGCCACAGCGGCAGCACGGGCACCTCCTCGGCAACGATGTTCTGGATCGCGTTCAGGCTGTTGACAGCGGCCAGCCGGTCGGCCTGACGGCGGGTCTCAGGGATCAGCTTCTTGCGGATCTCGGTGTTGGCGTACGGCGAGTTGAGGAAGTTGTCCTCGTCCAGGAACGGGGCGAGGAAGTTGTCGGCGTCCGGGTAGTCGGGGAACCAGCCCATGCCGTAGACGTCGAACTTGCCCTCCTGGCCGGCCGTCTTGAAGGTGTTCCAGCCCGCGCCCTCGATGTCGGTGTCGAACAGACCGCTGTCGTTGAGCTGCTTGCTGAGCTGCTCGAACTCCGCCTTGGTCGCGGGACCGTAGTGGTCGGTCGTGTAGTGCAGCGTCATCTTCACCGGGGTGGTGATGCCGGCCTCCTCCAGCAGCCCGCGGGCCTTGGAGACGTCGGGGTCGCCGTACAGGTTGAAGAACGCGTTGGAGTGACCGGTGACGGTCGCGGGGACCAGCGAGTACAGCGGCTCGGCCTGGGAGCCGTAGACCTTGGCGACCAGCTCGCTGCGGTTGATGACCCGGGCCATGGCCTGGCGGACGGCCTTGTTCTCCACGGAGGGGGCATCGGTGTTGAAGACCAGGTAGCGGATCTCCAGACCCGGTGACTCGACGAGGTCCACGGTGTCGTCGGAGTCGCTGCCGAGCTTCGTGATCTGCTCCGGCGACATGCCTCGGGTCATGATGTCGATCTCGTTGCTCTCGAGCGCCTCGCCCATGGCCTCGGCGCTCTCGTAGGAGAGCATCTCGATCTTGTCGTGGCCGACCTTCAGGGACCCCTTGTAGGAGGGGTTCTTGACGTAGGTGGCGCGGACCAGCTCGCCGTCCTTGACCTCGGGCTCGAACGTGTACGGCCCGGAGCCGTCGATGTCGAACCCGTCGCGCAGCTTGTCCTTGTCGTAGGAGCCCTCAGGGAGGATGCCCGCGACCGGGGTGGACAGCTTGTACGGGAAGGTGGCGTCCGCCGACTTGAGGTGGAAGATCACCTCGCGGTCGCCCTGCGTCTCGATGGTGTCGATGCTGGACAGCAGCGCGAAGACAGCACTGTCGGCCTCGATCGCCAGGGCGCGGTCGAGGGAGTACTTCACATCGGCCGCGGTGATGGGGTCACCGTTCGAGAACTTCAGGCCTTCGCGCAGGGTGCAGGTGTACCGCTCGTTGCCGGAGTCGGTGAAACCGCAGCTCTCGGCCGCCTCGGGTACCGGCGCTCCGTCACCGCGCGGCTGGATCAGCAGCGTCTGCACGGTCTGGCGCAGGATGTTCCAGGTACCGACGTCGTAGGCGTACGCCGGGTCGACCGGCGCGGGGTCGCTCTTCGAGAGGGTGAACCGGTCCGTGGTGCCGACGACGATCGCGTCGCCGTCTCCGCTCCCGCCCCCGGTATCGCCACAGCCGGCGAGTACCGGCGCGAGCAGACCGATCGCGGCCGCCAACACCAAAGTCTTGCGGTTCATGCTCGAGTTTCTCCAGAGCTGTCGACTCCGTGTATGCGGCATACAGGGGTATTGCTACCGATCACGGGGATGGGGGCGAGGTTCTCGCGATGAGGTTAGTCCGGACTCGCGGGAAGGGCCGCAGCCACCGAAGTTGAGCCTCCATCACGCAGTGGAACCGGGTGTGAACGCACCGACAAACGCCGGTGCGGCAGGATTGGTGCAGTGATCCACCAATCGGGACACAAGGGAACGCGGAGGCCCGTCGAAAAGGGGCGGACATCACATGCCGACCCTCCCGTCGAGCCCCCTATGAGTGGTGAACATCACAGGTGAAATCCGACCCGAGGGGGCGGAATTCAACGTTCGGTAGCGGTCCGAATTCCTTCGGACACCCGCTGGGGCCGTCTGGTGCGGACTCCCGGAATTTCAGTCCTGTACGCCGGTCTACGTTCGGTGAACACCTAGCGCATTTCCGTCATCAGGCTGTGCAGAAAAGTCAGGTCGACGGCTTCCAGCGAGGGGACGACGGTCCGCCGGACAGCCGCCTCGATCGGGGCCACCGAGGGCACCGCCACGACGTGGCACCCCGCGGCCTCTGCGGAAGCGACACCGGTCGCCGTGTCCTCGACCACGGCGCACCACAGGGGGTCCACGCCGAGTGCGACGGCGGCGGCCAGATACGGGTCGGGGTGCGGCTTGGTGCGCGGGACCTCGTCACCGGCGACCGACAGCGCGAAGTGCTGAGGGCCCAGAGAGGCGAGCACCCGGTCGATGATGCGCCGGTGCGAGGCCGAGACCAGGGCCGTGGGGATGCCGTTCTCGGACAGCTCGGCCAGCAGGCGGGCGGCGCCGGGCATGAGCGGCAGGGCGTCGGCGATACGGTCCTCGAAACCGTCGTTGAGCAGCACCGTCAGTTCGGCGAGGGGGATGTCGGCCCCGGTCGCCTCGATGAGGAAGCCCGCGCTGCGGGTCATGGGGCCGCCGACCACGACGTGGCGCCAGGAGTCGTCGAGGGGGTGGCCGAGGGAGGCGAACACCTCGACCTCGACGTCCCACCAGAAGCCCTCGGTGTCGACCAGGGTGCCGTCCATGTCCAGGAATACGGCCTGAAGGGTGGATCCTCCGGCCGGGCGGGGCTTCCCCGTCCGTGCGGGCCGGAGGCTCTGGGAAAGGGCGTCGAGCGCGGGAACCGTACTGGTCATCCACGTACCTCCGTCAAAGGGACGATCAGGCCGGTTCCCTTGGGGGAACCGGCCTGCGGTGGACCGACCAGTGTACGTCGCGCCCGGGGCGACCGCTTCTGGTGATTCACGGGCCCCCTGGCGGAGTCAGCGGGCGTTGAAGTACTTGGCCTCCGGGTGGTGGATCACGATGGCGTCGGTGGACTGCTCGGGGTGCAGCTGGAACTCCTCGGACAGGTGGACGCCGATGCGCTCCGGCTGGAGCATCTCGGCGATCTTGGCGCGGTCCTCCAGGTCGGGGCAGGCGCCGTAGCCGAGGGAGAAGCGGGCGCCCCGGTACTTCAAGGCGAACATGTCCTCCATCCCGGCCGGGTCCTCACCGGCGAACCCGAGCTCCGAGCGCACCCGCGCGTGCCAGTACTCGGCGAGCGCCTCGGCCAGCTGCACGGACAGCCCGTGCAGTTCGAGGTAGTCGCGGTAGGCGTTGGCCTCGAACATCCGCGCGGTCTCCTCGCCGATGCGGGAGCCGACCGTGACGATCTGGAAGCCGACGACATCGGTCTCGCCGGACTCCTCCGGGCGGAAGAAGTCGGCCAGACACAGGCGTCGTCCGCGGCGCTGGCGCGGGAAGGTGAAACGAGTGCGTTCGTTGCCCGCCTCGTCCAGGACGATCAGGTCGTCGTCCTTGGAGACGCACGGGAAGTAGCCGTACACGACGGCCGCCTCGAGCAGGTTGTCCGTCTGGAGCCGGTCCAGCAGGCCGCGCAGCCTGGGCCGGCCCTCGGTCTCGACGAGCTCCTCGTACGTCGGCCCGTCGCCGGCGCGGGCCTGCTTCAGGCCCCACTGCCCCTTGAACAGGGCGCCCTCGTCGAGCCAGGACGCGTACTCCTTGAGCTGGATGCCCTTGATCACCCGGGTGCCCCGGAACGGGGGCTCGGGGACCGGGTTGTCGATGGCGACGTCCGAGCGGACGTGACCGGTCTCGGGGCGCTCGTCGATCTCCACGGTGGCCGCGCGGACCCGGCGCTGCCTCAGCTCGGGCAGCTGCGCGCCGGGCACGCCGCGCTTGATGCCGATGAGGGCGTCCATCAGACGCAGGCCCTCGAAGGCGTCGCGGGCGTAGCGGACCTCGCCCTGGTAGATCTCGTGCAGGTCCTGCTCGACGTAGGCGCGGGTCAGCGCGGCGCCGCCGAGGAGGACCGGGTAGTCGGCGGCGATACCGCGCTGGTTGAGCTCCTCCAGGTTCTCCTTCATGATCACCGTGGACTTCACCAGCAGCCCGGACATCCCGATCACATCGGCCCGGTGCTCGTCGGCGGCCTCCACGATCGCCGAGACCGGCTGCTTGATGCCCAGGTTGACCACGTTGTAGCCGTTGTTCGTCAGGATGATGTCGACCAGGTTCTTGCCGATGTCGTGCACGTCGCCGCGGACGGTGGCGAGCACGATGGTGCCCTTGCCGTCCTCGTCGGTCTTCTCCATGTGCGGTTCCAGGTGGGCGACCGCGTTCTTCATGACCTCGGCGGACTGGAGCACGAACGGGAGCTGCATCTGGCCGGAGCCGAACAGCTCGCCGACCACCTTCATGCCGTCCAGCAGGGTGTCGTTGACGATGGCGAGGGCCTTACGGGTCTCGAGCGCCTGGTCGAGGTCGGCTTCCAGGCCGTTGCGCTCGCCGTCGATGATCCGCCGCTTGAGGCGCTCGTCCAGGGGGAGCGAGGCCAGCTCCTCGGCCTTGCCCGCCTTCAGGGACTTGGCGGTGGCGCCCTCGAAGAGCTGCATCAGCTTCTGCAGCGGGTCGTAGCCCTCGCGGCGCCGGTCGTGGATCAGGTCGAGGGCGGTGGTGACCTCCTCCTCGCTGAAGCGGGCGAGGGGCAGGATCTTCGACGCGTGCACGATCGCCGAGTCCAGGCCCGCCTTGACGCATTCGTCGAGGAAGACGGAGTTGAGCAGGATGCGGGCGGCAGGGTTGAGGCCGAAGGAGATGTTCGACAGCCCCAGGGTGGTCTGCACCTTGGGGTGGCGGCGCTTCAGCTCGCGGATGCCCTCGATGGTGGCGACGCCGTCCTTGCGGGACTCCTCCTGGCCGGTGCAGATGGTGAAGGTGAGGCAGTCGATGAGGATGTCCTCCTCGTGGATGCCCCAGTTGCCGGTCAGGTCGGCGATCAGGCGCTCGGCGATCTCGACCTTCTTCTCGGCGGTGCGGGCCTGGCCCACCTCGTCGATGGTCAGCGCGATCAGCGCCGCGCCGTGCTCCCTGGCCAGCTGCGCGACGTGCGCGAAGCGGGATTCGGGGCCGTCGCCGTCCTCGTAGTTCACCGAGTTGATGACCGCCCGGCCGCCGAGCTTTTCCAGGCCGGCCCTCAGGACGGGGACCTCGGTGGAGTCGAGCACGATCGGCAGGGTGGAGGCGGTGGCGAACCGGCCGGCCAGTTCCTCCATGTCGGCGACGCCGTCGCGGCCGACGTAGTCGACACACAGGTCGAGCATGTGCGCGCCCTCGCGGATCTGCTCGCGGGCCAGTTCCACGCAGTCGTCCCAGCGGCCCTCGAGCATGGCCTCGCGGAACTTCCTGGACCCGTTGGCGTTGGTGCGCTCACCGATCGCGAGGTAGGAGGTGTCCTGGCGGAAGGGGACGCTCTGGTAGAGGGAGGCGGCGCCCGGCTCCGGGCGCGGGTCGCGCTCGACGGGAGCGAGGTCCCGGACGCGCTCGACGACCTGGCGCAGGTGCTCGGGGGTGGTACCGCAGCAGCCGCCGACCAGGGACAGTCCGTAGTCGCGGACGAACGTCTCCTGGGCATCGGCCAGGCCCTCGGGGCCGAGCGGGAAATGGGCGCCGTTCTTGGTGAGGACCGGCAGGCCCGCGTTGGGCATGCACAGCAGCGGGATGCGGGAGTGCCGCGCGAGATGGCGCAGGTGCTCGCTCATCTCGGCGGGGCCCGTCGAGCAGTTCAGGCCGATCATATCGATGCCGAGCGGCTCCAGCGCGGTGAGCGCGGCACCGATCTCGGAGCCGAGGAGCATGGTGCCGGTGGTCTCGAAGGCCATGGAGACCAGCAGCGGTACGTCGACACCGGTCGCCTCCATGGCGCGGCGGGAGCCGAGGACGGAGGCCTTGGTCTGGAGGAGGTCCTGGGTGGTCTCGACGATCAGCGCGTCGGCGCCGCCCGCGAGCAGTCCCTCGGCGTTGGCCTGGAAGCCGTCACGGATCGTGCCGTAGCCGATGTGGCCGAGGGTCGGCAGCTTGGTGCCGGGGCCGATCGAGCCGAGCACCCAGCGGGTGCGGCCGTCGCGCGCGGCGTGCTCGTCGGCGACCTCGCGGGCGATGCGGGCGCCGGCCTCGGAGAGCTCGTGCACCCGGTCGGCGATGTCGTACTCGGAGGCGGCACTGTGGTTGGCGCCGAACGTGTTGGTCTCGACGCAGTCGACGCCGGCGTCGAAGTACTCCGAGTGGACCGAGCGGACGATGTCCGGGCGTGTCAGGTTCAGGATCTCGTTGCAGCCCTCGAGGTTCTCGAAGTCCTCGAGGGTGGGGTCCTGTGCCTGGAGCATGGTGCCCATCGCTCCGTCGGCGACCACCACGCGCGTGGCGAGGGCCTCTCGGAGCGCGGACACGCGGGTCCGGCTGTCGGGGGAAGGGGTCAGCGGCAACGAGGCCATGTAAAGGGCTCCCTCAGGTGCGACGGCTGTCGGCTTTGCGGCTGCCCGGAACGATCCCTGGTGGAGCTTCCCGGGCAGGGCACGCCGTCAGCGTAGCCGGGACCGCTCCCCGACGCTCAGGCCGTCCACAAGCCGGACCATGATGGACGGGCCCCGGTGTCCCGCGTTCGGGTGACGCGGTGGACGACACCGCGGTTCTCGGCCGATGACGATGGATCGTTGGCGGGAGGTCGGCATCGGGCGGTAGTGTTCGGCATTGCCGAACAGAGGTAGCGTCGCGGGGCGGCGGTCGAAGGGGACGGAGGCAGCACGGCGATGGCACGGAACATCCAGTCGCTCGAACGGGCGGCAGCGATGCTGCGCCTGCTGGCGGGCGGCGAGCGGCGGCTCGGCCTGTCGGACATCGCCTCGTCGCTGGGCCTCGCCAAGGGGACGGCCCACGGCATCCTGCGCACCCTCCAGCAGGTGGGCTTCGTCGAACAGGACGAAGCCTCCGGGCGTTACCAGCTGGGTGCGGAGCTGCTGCGCCTGGGTACCACCTATCTCGACGTGCACGAACTGCGGGCGCGTGCCCTGGTGTGGACGGACGACCTGGCCCGTTCCAGCGGCGAGAGCGTCTACCTGGGGGTACTGCACCAGCAGGGCGTGCTGATCGTGCACCACGTGTTCCGGCCCGACGACAGCCGGCAGGTCCTGGAGGTGGGGGCCATGCAGCCCCTGCACTCCACGGCTCTGGGCAAGGTGCTGGCGGCCTACGACCCGGTGGCCCACAGCGAGGCCCTGGAGGCCGACCGCAAGGCGTTCACCGACCGGACGGTGTGCGATCCGGACGCCTTCGAACGGATCCTCGACGCCACTCGCGCCCGCGGGTACGCGGCGGACGTCGAGGAGACCTGGGAGGGCGTGGCCTCGGTCGCGGCCCCCGTCCACGACCGGCGGCGCATGCCGGTCGGCGCGGTCGGCGTCACGGGCGCGGTGGAGCGGCTGCAACAGGACGGCGAGCTGCGTCCCGAGCTGATCGCGGCGGTCCGGGACTGCGCCCGCTCGGTCTCGCGGGACCTGGGCGCCCGGCGGTTCTGAGCGCGGCGCGGGCTCGCCGGTCGGACCCGGCAGACCTTGCGGGCCGCGGGCGGCCCCTGTGCGGACCGTGGGCGGACACCGGCCGGACACCGCGCGGCACCGGCACGACGGACACATCACGAGACCCGGACCGGGACGCCGTACGGCGTTCCGGTCGTCGTCGTGCTCCGTGACGGACAGTCCGGTACATACACCCATGGATCGATTCCGAAGATCGACATCTCGGGGCAACCGATAACGATCGCACTTTCGGCAACCAAACTCTTGACGCACAGGTGAGAGAGAAGAAGACTCCCGTCCATCGGTCGGCATTGTCGAACACCTAACGGCAATACGCGTTAGGGTGTGACAAGGGCCGGCATCGCTCTCACCAGTGAGGGCGCCGACCTCCGACGGGACCCGGGGGTCGGCTTCCCTGGACGAAGGACAAAGGAGTCGCGGGTGTCCAGCTCCGACATCTTCATCGGCGAGACCATCGGTACCGCCATACTCATCCTGCTCGGCGGCGGTGTGTGTGCCGCCGTGACCCTGAAGGCCTCCAAGGCCCGCAACGCCGGCTGGCTCGCCATCGCCTTCGGGTGGGGCTTCGCCGTCATGACGGCGGTGTACATCTCCGCTCCGCTCTCCGGAGCCCACCTCAACCCGGCCGTGACCGTGGGGCTCGCGATCAAGGACGGCGACTGGAGCAACGTTCCGGTCTACTTCGCCGGAGAGTTCCTCGGCGCGATGATCGGCGCGACGCTGGTCTGGGTGGCCTACTACGGCCAGTTCCAGGCCCATCTCACCGACAAGGAGATCGTCGGCGACCCGGGCACGCAGGCCGCCGGCGCCAAGGCGGTCGAGGCCCGGGAGAAGGGCGCCGGACCGGTGCTCGGCATCTTCTCCACCGGCCCGGAGATCCGCAACGCGGTACAGAACCTCGCCACGGAGATCGTCGGCACCTTCGTACTGATCATCGCCGTGCTCACCCAGGGCCTGAACGACGAGGGCAACGGCCTCGGCGTGCTGGGCGGTCTGATCACGGCCCTCGTGGTCGTCTCCATCGGTCTGTCCCTCGGCGGGCCGACCGGTTACGCGATCAACCCGGCCCGTGACCTCGGACCGCGCATCGTGCACGCCCTTCTGCCGCTGCCCAACAAGGGCGGCTCCGACTGGACCTACGCCTGGGTCCCGGTGGTCGGTCCGCTGATCGGCGGCGCCCTCGCGGCGGGCGTCCACAACATCGCCTTCGCCTGAGGGTGCCCCCACTGCCGGGGAACCCCGAGTCTTGTAGAAGCGCCGTACGTACAGCCCCGTACCCAAGGAACCTCCAGGAGCACACAGTGACCGACGACCACTCCGCCGGCATCGCCTCCCACGGCCACGGTCCGTTCATCGCCGCCATCGACCAGGGCACGACCTCGTCGCGCTGCATCGTCTTCGACCGCGACGGCCGCATCGTCGCCGTCGACCAGAAGGAACACGAGCAGATCTTCCCCAAGCCGGGCTGGGTCGAACACGACGCCACCGAGATCTGGACCAACGTCCAGGAGGTCGTCGCCGGCGCCGTCGAGAAGGCCGGCATCACGCGGGACGACATCAAGGCCATCGGCATCACCAACCAGCGCGAGACCACCGTGCTGTGGGACCGGCACACCGGTGAGCCGGTCCACAACGCCATCGTCTGGCAGGACACCCGCACCGACGCCCTCTGCCGCGAACTCGGCCGCAATGTGGGGCAGGACCGTTTCCGCCGCGAGACGGGTCTCCCCCTCGCCTCCTACTTCGCCGGTCCCAAGGCCCGCTGGCTGCTCGACAACGTCGAAGGACTCAAGGAGCGTGCCGAGGCGGGCGACATCCTCTTCGGTACCATGGACACCTGGGTCATCTGGAACCTGACCGGCGGTGCGGACGGCGGCAAGCACATCACCGACGTCACCAACGCGTCCCGCACCATGCTGATGAACCTGCACACCATGCAATGGGACGCGAAGATCGCCGAGTCCATCGGCGTACCGGCGGAGATGCTGCCCGAGATCCGCTCCTCCGCCGAGGTCTACGGCGAGATCAAGGGCGGCAGCCTGGGCGACCTGCTCGGCGGCATCCCGGTCGCCTCCGCGCTCGGCGACCAGCAGGCGGCCCTGTTCGGCCAGACCTGTTTCGCCGAGGGCGAGACCAAGTCGACGTACGGCACCGGCACCTTCATGGTGATGAACACCGGCGACAAGATCATCAACTCCTACAGCGGGCTGCTGACCACCGTCGGCTACCAGATCGGCGACCAGAAGCCGGTCTACGCCCTCGAGGGCTCCATCGCCGTCACAGGTTCGCTGGTGCAGTGGATGCGCGACCAGATGGGCCTGATCTCCACCGCCGCAGAGATCGAGACCCTCGCGCTCTCGGTCGAGGACAACGGCGGCGCCTACTTCGTACCGGCCTTCTCCGGCCTGTTCGCCCCGTACTGGCGCTCCGACGCCCGCGGTGTGATCGCCGGCCTGACCCGGTACGTCACCAAGGCGCACCTCGCGCGCGCCGTTCTGGAGGCCACCGCCTGGCAGACGCGGGAGATCGCCGACGCCATGACGAAGGACTCCGGCGTCGAACTGGCCGCCCTCAAGGTCGACGGCGGCATGACCTCCAACAACCTGCTGATGCAGACCCTCTCGGACTTCCTGGGCGCACCCGTGGTGCGCCCCATGGTCGCCGAGACCACCTGCCTCGGTGCCGCCTACGCCGCCGGCCTCGCCGTCGGTTTCTGGAACAACACCGACGACCTGCGCGCCAACTGGCGCCGGGCCGCCGAGTGGACCCCCCGCATGGACGCGGAGATCCGCGACCGTGAGTACAAGAGCTGGCTCAAGGCCGTCGAGCGGACCATGGGCTGGCTCGAGGACGAAGACTGACGAGGAGCAAGACCCGACATGACCACTCAGTCCACCCTGCAGTCCGTGCCTGCCCTGGGGACGCACCCGGCTTCCAGCTCGAACCCGAGCCGGGCCGAGACCCGGGAGCAGCTCTCCAAGGCGTCGTACGACCTTCTCGTGATCGGCGGCGGCATCCTGGGCATCTCCACCGCCTGGCACGCCGCGCAGTCCGGCCTCAGGGTGGCTCTGGTGGACGCCGGCGACTTCGCCGGCGCCACGTCCTCCGCCTCCTCCAAGCTTCTCCACGGCGGTCTGCGCTATCTGCAGACCGGCGCGGTGAAGCTGGTGGCGGAGAACCACTTCGAGCGCCGTGCGGTCTCCCGCCAGGTGGCACCCCACCTGGCGAACCCGCTCACGTTCTACCTCCCCGTGTACAAGGGCGGGCCGCACGGCGCGGCGAAGCTCGGAGCAGGTGTCTTCGCGTACTCGGCCCTGTCGGCCTTCGGTGACGGAGTGGGCCATCTGCTCTCCCCCGCCAAGGCCGCGCGGGACGTGCCGGAGCTGCGCACCGACAACCTCAAGGCCGTGGCCGTGTACGGCGACGACCAGATGAACGACGCGCGGATGGCGCTGATGACGGTCCGCGCGGCGGCCGAGTCGGGCGCGGTCGTCCTCAACCACGCCGAGGTGACCGGTCTGCGGTTCACCAGGGGCCGGGTGACCGGTGCCGAACTGCGCGACCGGCTGTCGGGCGACGAGTTCGGCGTCGACGCCCGTCTGGTGCTGAACGCGACCGGGCCCTGGGTGGATCACCTGCGCCGGATGGAGGACCCGAAGGCGGCACCGTCCATCCGCCTGTCGAAGGGCGCTCACCTGGTGCTGAAGCGGACCGCCCCGTGGCGGGCCGCGCTGGCCACGCCGATCGACAAGTACCGCATCACCTTCGCCCTCCCCTGGGAGGACATGCTGCTGCTCGGCACGACCGACGAGGAGTTCGAGGGCGACCCGGCGGATGTCGCGGTCACCGAGAAGGACACCGCCCAGATACTCGACGAGGCCGCGTTCTCCATCCGCGACCAGCAGCTGGACCGGGACCTGATCACGTACTCCTTCGCCGGCCTGCGGGTGCTGCCGGGCGGCCCCGGGGACACCGCGAAGGCAAAGCGCGAGACGGTCGTCAGCGAGGGCCGCGGCGGGATGCTGTCCATCGCGGGCGGCAAGTGGACCACCTTCCGCCACATCGGCCGCACGGTGATGCGCAAGCTCCAGGAACTGCCCGGCCACCCGCTGGGCGACGACTTCGAGCCCGTGGCGGCGCTGCCGAGCAAGCTGCCGCTGCCGGGTGTCGCCAACCCGCGCGCGGTCGCCCACCGGCTGCTGGTGGACAGCCCGGCGCCCGGTCCGCGCATGGCGGCGGACACCGCCCGGCACCTGGCCACCCACTACGGTTCGCTGGCCTTCGACATCGCCCGGCTGGCCAACGACGACCCGGCGCTGGCCCGGCGCGTCCACCCGGACGCGCCGGAGATCTGGGCGCAGGTCGTCTGGGCCCGGGACCACGAGTGGGCCGAGACCGCGGACGACGTGCTGCGCCGCCGTACGACGCTGACGATCCGGGGACTGGCCACGGACGAGGTCCGGGCGGAGGTCCAGGACCTGCTCGACAGGAAGTGACCGCGCGGTCACCGGCCCTGCCCGCGCGGGAGCGGTCCTTCCTCCGGCACGGGGACGGTGACGCGAAGGGGTGACTCCCCACCGGCCTGCGGGCCGGCGGAGTCGCCCCTTCCGGCTGTGGGCCCGCCCCTAGGCCACGCGCGACAGCCCGGAGGCATCGGACGTCTGTTCCCAGTGAATCCTCGGGGTGTGCGGGGGCTCGTCCAGGGAAACGCCGTCGACCGGACCCTGCGCGAGCACCGGGCCGTCCTGGCGGCCCTGCGGGACCGGGACGCGGAGGCGGCGCGGTCGTGGGCCACCGTCCACATCGCGGGGATCGAACAGTGGCTGCGCTCCACGTCGTGCGGGCCCGCCCGTCCGCACCGTGAGCGGGCGGCTCTCCCGGGCGGCTCTCCCGGGCGGCTCTCCCAGGCGGTCCTCCCGGACGGCTCGGATCAATGCGGGGTGTTTCCCGGCGTCCGCCGGGGCAGTGTTGGGGCATTCCCCCTGCGAGGGGGCTGCGGGCGCTCCCCCCGGCACGCCGTAAGGTTGGGGCGTACGCGAGGGCACGTCGGAAGGAGGCGCTGGGTGATCGAGCTCGAGGGGGTTCCCGAGCTGATCGACCCGGTCATGGTGGCCGCGTTCGAGGGCTGGAACGATGCCGGCGACGCCGCCTCCACCGCGGTCGCGCATCTGGACAGGGAATGGAAGGGCGAGGTGTTCGCGGCGCTGGACGCCGAGGACTACTACGACTTCCAGGTCAACCGGCCCACGGTGTTCATGGACGGCGGCGTGCGGAAGATCACGTGGCCGACGACGCGGTTGTCGGTGGTCCGGGTCGGTGGTGACAAGCCACGCGATCTGGTGCTGGTCCGCGGGATCGAACCGTCCATGCGCTGGCGCTCGTTCTGCAACGAGCTGCTGGGCTTCGCCCATGAACTCGGGGTGGAGCTGGTGGTCATCCTGGGCGCCCTGCTGGGTGACACTCCGCACACCCGTCCGGTCCCGATCAGCGGGACCACGTCCGATCCGGACCTGGCCCGCCGCATGAACCTGGAGGAGACCAAGTACGAGGGTCCCATGGGGATCGTCGGCATTCTCCAGGAGGCGTGCACGCACGCGGGCGTCCCGGCGGTGTCGCTGTGGGCGGCGGTCCCGCACTACGTGTCGCAGCCGCCCAACCCGAAGGCGACGCTGGCCCTCCTGAACCGGCTGGAGGACCTGATCGACACGCACATCCCGCTGGGTGAACTGTCCGAGGACGCGCGCGCCTGGCAGGTGGGCGTGGACCAACTGGCCTCGGAGGACAGCGAGGTCGCGGAGTACGTCCAGTCGCTGGAGGAGGCCCGGGACACGGCCGAGCTGCCGGAGGCGTCGGGCGAGGCGATCGCCCGCGAGTTCGAGCGCTATCTGCGGCGCCGTGACGGCTCGTCCGGCCCTCCGCAGCCCGGCGGCCACGCCACGGCCGACGGCGGGGACGGCCCGTCGTTCCGGCGGGACACCCCGGGCAGCCGGCCCCGCCCGCCGAAACCGGACACGGACGGCGAGGACTCCTCGGAGGACTGAGCGCGGGCGGACGCGAAGGACCGAACGCGAAGGACCGAACTCGGTGGGCCGGGGCGAGCGGGCCCGGACGAACGCGGTGGGGCGCCCCACCGCGTTCTCGGTCGCTTACAGCGCCACGCCGAGCAGGGCGTCCACGGCGCGGGAGACCACCCCGGGCGCGCCCGTGTCCGTGCCCCCCTGCTGCTCCTGGGCCACGGCCCAGCGATCGACGGCGGTCAGCGCCGCCGGGGCGTCCAGGTCGTTGGCCAGGGCTTCGCGGATCTCGTCCACCAGGGCCTCGGCGGACGGGCCGTCGGGGCGGGAGACGGCGGCCCGCCAGTGTCCGAGCCGCGTCACGGCGTCCTGGAGGACCTGGTCGGTCCATTCCCAGTTCGCACGGTAGTGGTGGGCGAGCAGCGCCAGCCGGATCGCCGCCGGGTCCACGCCGTCGCGCCGCAGCCGGGACACGAAGACCAGGTTGCCCTTGGACTTGGACATCTTCTCGCCGTGCAGGGCTACCATCCCGGCGTGGACGTACGCCTTGGCCATGGGGAACTCGCCGGTGAGCGCCTGGGCGTGCGAGGCGCCCATCTCGTGGTGCGGGAAGACCAGGTCGGATCCGCCGCCCTGGACGTCGAAGCCCATGCCCAGGTGGTCGAGGGCGATGGCCACGCACTCGATGTGCCAGCCCGGACGGCCCCGGCCCAGCGACCCGCCGTCCCAGCTGGGTTCGCCCTCGCGGGCGGCCGACCAGAGCATCGGATCGAGGGGGTTCTTCTTGCCCGGCCGGTCCGGGTCGCCACCGCGTTCGGCGGACAGCAGCCGCATGGCGGCCGCGTCGAGATGCGAGACCTGACCGAAGTGCGGGTCGGCCTCGACCGAGAAGTAGGTGTCACCCTCGAGTTCGTACGCGGCGCCGAGGTCACGCAGCCGTTCGACGAGCGGGACGATACCGGGTATCGCCTCCACGGCGCCTATGTACTGCCGCGGCGGCAACATCCGCAGGGCCGTCATGTCCTCGCGGAAGAGCTGGGTCTCCCGCTCGGCGAGCGCGGCCCAGTCGATGCCGTCCCGCTCGGCCCGCTCCAGCAGCGGGTCGTCGACGTCGGTGACGTTCTGGACGTAGTGGACCTGCCGCTTGGTGTCGAGCCATAGGCGCTGCACGAGGTCGAACGCATTGTATGTCGCCGCGTGTCCGATGTGGGTGGCGTCGTACGGGGTGATGCCGCAGACGTAGATACGGGCTACGGGGCCGGGGTCGAGTGTGATCGGGCCCCCGGTCGCGGTGTCGTGAATCCTCAGGTCGCGTCCCTGACCGGGCAGGGCGGGGACCTCGGAAGCGGGCCAGGCATGCATGTCCTGAGCGTAACCGGACCATGGTCCAGGATACGAACCGGAGCGGGCCGGACGGCCGGGAAGGCGCTCTTGCGCATCACCGCCGAACGTGCAGGTGACGCGCGGGCGGGGGGTGTGCGGGGCCGCCCCACCCGGCCGGGCGGGGGGGCGGGCCGGGCCGGACCGGATCCGGAGCACTGTGTCCGGGCCCACACCACCGTGCCCGGACCCCGCCGCGGGACCCGGGTCTCAGACCGGCGGCCAGGGGATCGCCGGCCAGTCCCCGCGGGGCTCGGGATGGGTACCGGAGGCGAGGAGGGACGCCACACGCGCGCGCGTGGCGTCGATCTCGGCGGGGGTGATCAGCGCGGCCAGCGCGGCGGCCAGCGGGCCGCCCTCGGCGAGTGACTTCCCGAGGGCCTCGAGGACCTCGCACGCCTCCCCGGTCAGGGGCTCCCCCGCCCAGCCCCACAGCAGGGTGCGCAGCTTGTCCTCGACGTTGAAGGCGACGCCGTGGTCGATGCCGTAGAGCCGGCCGTCCCGGGTGGGCAGGAGGTGCCCGCCCTTTCGGTCGGCGTTGTTGATCACCGCGTCGAGCACGGCCAGCCGCCGCAGCCGCACGTCGTCGGCGTGCACGAGCAGCGCGGTGCGTCCCTCGCCCACCTCGGCGAACCCGATGGCCTTCCAGCCGGGTCCGGGTTCCTCCCGGTCGACCAGGGCGAGGAGTTCCGTGTCCGGGGCGGTCTCGATCCACAGCTGGCACATGCCCTCGCCGTGCGGCCCGTCCCGCAGCACGGTGGGCGGCACCAGTCCCCAGCCGGTCGCCTCGGAGACCAGGTACGCCGCGACCTCGCGCCCGGCGAGCGTCCCGTCCGGGAAGTCCCACAGGGGCCGCTCCCCCGCGACGGGCTTGTAGACACAGGCGGCCTCGCGGCCCTCGTGGGCCACGGTGCAGTACAGCGCCGCGTTCGACGCCTCACCGATGCGTCCGCGTACGGTCAGCCCGCCCTGGGCGAGCAGCACCGCGGCGGTGGGGTCTGCGGTGGTCACGCTCCGCGTCGGTATCCGTTCTGGCGCGGACACACGTGTCCTTCCGGGTCGAGGGGGAGGCTGCACAGCGGGCACGGCGGCCGGCCCGCGCTGACGACGTCGAGGGCGCGCTTGGCGAAGGCACGGGCCTGGACGCCGGTGAGCCGGACCCTGAGCATCGGGGGCCCGTTCTCCTCGTCCTGGAGCAGCCGCTCCTCCGCCTCGGCGAGGTCCTCCTCGGATTCGGCGTCCAGTTCGACGAGCGCCTGCGCCTCGACGATCATGCACTCCTCCTCGCCGTCCCAGGCGAGCGCCATGGTGCCGACGCGGAACTCCTCCTCCACGGGGGCGTCCAGCGGGGCGGTGTCGGCGATCTCCGTCGGTGCCACGGCGGGCACGGCCGCGCCGCCGCCGCTACGGCGTACGACCTCGTCGAGCAGTTCGTCCATGCGCTCGGCGAGTGCGGCGACCTGGGTCTTCTCCAGGGCCACGCTGGTCACCCGGGAGCCGGCTGAGGCCTGGAGGAAGAACGTACGGCGCCCTGGCAGTCCGACCGTACCGGCCACGAAACGTTCCGGTTGGTCGTAGAGGAACACCTGACGGGACACGTCCTGACTCCATCGAGAGTTGTGGGTACCTGTATCCACGGCGCTGCCGCGTCGGCTTCACCCTACTGCGGCCGACGATCACGGTGCGCCCGCGCCGCCCCCCACCGGGGCGTCGTCCGAGGGCGGCTCCTCGCGCGGTGCCAGGGCGGCGAAGTCGCCGGTGTCGCCGAGTCGCACGAGGTAGGGGCGCAGTCGTGTGTACCGGATCGCGGTGACGGAACACGGATCGACGGAAATCCGCTGGAAGAGGTCCAGATGAAGTCCGAGCGCTTCGGCGACGAGGGACTTGATGATGTCCCCGTGCGAACACATGAGATAGACGGCGTCGGCGCCGTGCTCACGCTCCACGCGCGCGTTCCACTCGCGCACCGCCTCGGCGGCGCGTGTCTGCATCGCGCGCATGGACTCCCCGCCGGGGAAGGCTGCGGCCGACGGATGGGCCTGGACCACCTCCATGAGGGGCTCGTCCTTCAGCTCGGCGAGCTTGCGGCCCGTCCAGTCGCCGTAGTCGCACTCCCCGATGCGATCGTCGGTGTGGGCGGTGAGGCCGGGCCGGGCCTCCAGGAGCGGCCGGATCGTCTCCTGGCAGCGCTGGAGGGGGCTGGCGACGACCTCGGAGAGGGGCAGGGCGGCGAGCCGTCCGGGCAGAGCGGCGGCCTGCGCGGCCCCGCGTTCGTCGAGGGCGACGCCGGGCGTCCAGCCGGCGAGCAGTCCCTCGGTGTTGGCGGTGGATCGTCCGTGCCGGACCAGGAGCAACGTGGGCATGCGGCCCAGAGTAAGCGCACGCGCGGGTGCGTGGCCGGGTGCGTCGCAAGGTGTGCTGTCCGGTGCGCTGCCGGATGCGCCGTCCGGCCGGTGAGGGGAGGGTGCGCTCCGTGATCGTCGACTGTGCCGTGTACCGGGAGGGGCGCCGGACGGAGGATCCCGCCGGCCCCTCCGACGCGCTCGAGCAGGCGCGGACCTCGGGGGGCTTCGTCTGGATCGGGCTGCACGAGCCGACGGCGGCCGAGTTCGGCCTGGTCTCGCAGGTGTTCAGGCTGCATCCGCTGGCAGTCGAGGACGCCCTCAAGGCGCATCAGCGGCCCAAGCTGGAGGTGTACGACGACTCGCTGTTCATGGTCCTCAAGCCGGTCGTCTACGAGCCGCACAGCGGCACCGTCTCCACCGACGAGATCATGATCTTTCTGGGGGACGCGTTCGTGGTGACCGTCCGGCACGGCGAGGGCTCCCCGCTGAACGCCGTACAGAGCCGTCTGGAGCACCAACCGGAAATACTGGGCAAGGGGCCGACGTCGGTGGTGTACGCGATCGCCGACGCCGCCGTCGACCACTATCTCGACGTGGCGACCGAGCTGCAGACCGACCTGGAGGAGCTGGAGGCGGAGGTCTTCTCTCCGGGCGGCGCCGGTACGGGGCACACCGCGTCCCGGATCTACACCTTCAAGCGGCAGATCCTGGAGTTCCGCCGGGCGACGGGGCCGCTGAAGGCGCCGATGGCGCGGCTGGCGGGGATGGGCGCGTTCGGTGCGGCGGTTCCCTTCGTGGCCAAGAAGGCGCAGCCCTTCTTCCGTGACGTGCACGACCACCTCACGCGGGTGAACGAGTCCGTGGAGGGCCTGGACCGGCTGGTCTCGGACATCCTCTCGGCGCATCTGGCCCAGGTGAGCGTCCGGCAGAACGACGACATGCGGAAGATCTCCGCGTGGGCGGCCATGGCGGCAGTTCCCGCGATGCTCACGGGGATCTACGGCATGAACTTCCGGCACATGCCGGAGCTGCGGTGGGAGTGGTCCTATCCGGCGGTGATTCTGGTGATGGCCGTGCTGGAGGTGCTGCTGTACTGGCTGTTCAAACGGCGCGGCTGGATGTAGCGGGCGGCGGGCCGGCGTCCGGCCCGGTGCGGGCCGGCCCCCTCCGGCGGGACGCGGCCTCCTCCGGCTCCGTCCGCGGCTCAGGCGAACCCGGGGGCCGTGCTCGCCGGGTCGCCCAGGGCGTTGCGGCGGTCCGGCATCCTCAGCGAGACCATGCGGCGCCAGCCGCCCAGGCGCTCGTAGACGTAGACCGCGTGGATGCCGGCCGCCAGGAGTGCCGCCCTGGACCTGGACCAGCCGAGGATGCGGCCCATCCGGTCCATCACCGCGAGGCTGACGTCCCGGTAGACGCGGATCTCGGCGAGCGCGCTCGCGCGCAGGGTGCGCTGGATGGCGCGGTCGTGTCCGGCGTAGGCGAAGCGCAGGAGTTCCTCGTGGCAGTAGGCGAGGTGGTTGTCCTCGTCGTCGGAGATCATCCTGATCGCGCGGCCGAGTTCGGGGTGGTCGGAGAAGTGCTTGCGGAGCAGTTCCATCTGCTCGGAGGCGCGCTGTTCGGTGACCCGGCTGTGGGCGAGGTAGGTCACGATGTCCTCGACGGTGAGCGGCTTGTCGTGCCTGAGTTTGTCGTGCGCCAGGCCGATGCCGCCGCGCTCGAGGAGCATCGTGTAGTCGGTCTCGGGCGGGACGGGGACGGGCCGCACGCCGCGCTTCTTCATCAGTGCGTTGAAGATGCGGCCGTGCTTGTCCTCGTCGGTGCCGTGCCTGGTGATCTTGGGAGCGAGCGCGCGCTGGGACTCGGGGACCAGAGCGGCGATCCGGGCGTTCTCCCAGCCGCCCTGGGACTCCCCACTGGCGGCGATGGAACAGAACAGCGCGAAGGACTCGTCGTCGTCGAGGATCTCCTGGAACAGACTCTTGGCCGAAAGCATCATGGGCCCCTCTCCGCGAGGATTCCGTACGTCCGCAGTGCCGCGGTCCGCGGTGGTCCGAAGTGGTCCGCGAAGAAGAAGTCAAATGCGAGGAGGGGCGCAGGGCAACAGGGATGGCCCACAACTGCGCCGAACGGAGGACGGGCGAGGGGGCACCGGGCGTAACCGCGGGGGCCGCCGGGCGTTGTGGTGGGTGACGGCCGTGGCGGGGAAGGCCCCCGAGCCCCCGCCACGGCTGTGGAATTCCTCGCGGGCGGCCCCGCGGGCAGTCCTATGCGAGCCCGGCGCGTTCCAGGGCCTCGGTACCGGCGCGCAGCGACGCGAGCCGCTCGTCGAGGGTGAAACCGGCCGGGGCGAGGGTGAGGGTGGTGACCCCGGCCGCCGCGTAGGCCTTCATCCGGTCCGCGATGCGGTCCACGGAGCCGAGGAGCGTCGTGGAGTCGATCAGGTCGTGCGGTACCGCCGCGGCGGCGCCCTGCTTGTCACCGGACAGGTACTTGTCCTGGATCTCGGCGGCCTCCCGCTCGTAGCCCATGCGCCCGGCGAGCTGGTTGTAGAAGTTCTGCTTGCGGCTGCCCATGCCACCGACGTACAGCGCGGTGTAGGGGCGGAAGGTGTCGGCGAGGGCGGTGACGTCCTTGTCGTCGCCGACGGCGAGGGGCAGTGTGGGGCAGATGTCGAAGCCGTCGAGGGTCTTGCCCGCCTTCTCCCGGCCCGCCCTCAGGTACCTGACGGCGGTGTCCTCCAGGTGGTCGGCGGAGGGGAAGATCAACAGGGCGCCGTCGGCGATCTCGCCGGTCTGTTCGAGGTTCTTCGGGCCGATCGCGGCGATGTAGAGGGGAATGTGCTCGCGCTGCGGGTGCACGGTGAGCTTGAGGGGCTTGCCGGGGCCTCCGGGAAGGGGAAGCGTCCAGTGCTCGCCGTCGTGGGTGAGGCGCTCGCGTGTCATGGCCTTGCGGATGATCTCGACGTACTCGCGGGTCCGGGCGAGCGGCTTGTCGAACTTGACGCCGTACCAGCCCTCGGAGACCTGCGGGCCGGAGACCCCGAGGCCGAGGCGGAACCGGCCGCCGGAGAGGGAGTCGAGGGTGGCGGCCGTCATCGCGGTCATCGTGGGCTGGCGGGCCGGGATCTGGAAGATGGCCGAGCCCACGTCGATGCGTTCGGTCCGGGCTGCGACCCAGGTGAGCACGGTGGCGGCGTCGGAGCCGTAGGCCTCGGCCGCCCAGCAGACCGCGTACCCGAGGCGGTCGGCCTCCTGTGCCACGGCGAGGTTGTCCGCGTCCATTCCGGCGCCCCAGTAGCCGAGGTTGATCCCGAGCTGCATGGCCGTCTCCCCTTACCGATCAGTAACGTCGTGTGTGCGGAGACCTTATACCGCGGGGGGCCGGGCGGGGCATGCGACGCCGCACCCGGTCTTCGGGCCGGGCGAGGGCCGGGCAGGGACCCGGCGGCCCGGTGACCGGGCGAATCCGTTGTCCACAGGTACCCACACCACAAGGTCTGGCCAGTAATCTCGGCGTTCATGGAGCAGAGGCATCTCGGCCGTACCGGCCTGCGCGTGTCCCGGATCGGTCTCGGGACCCTGACCTGGGGTCGGGACACCGACGAGCACGACGCCGCGGACCTCTTGAAGACCTTCTGGGAGGCGGGCGGGAACCTCGTCGACACCGCCGACGTGTACGGCGACGGGGAGGCCGAGTATCTGCTCGGGCAGCTCATGGGCGGGCTGGTGCCGCGCCGGGATCTCGTCATCTCGACCAAGGCCGGCAGCGTGCCGGACCCGGATCGCAGGGTCGACGGCTCGCGCGGTCATCTGCTCTCCGCGCTGGACGCCTCGCTCGCACGCCTGGGCACCGACCACGTCGACGTGTGGCACCTCCACTCCTACGATCCCGCCACCCCGCTGGAGGAGACGCTCCAGGCCCTCGACATCGCCGTCGCCAGCGGGCGGGCCCGCTATGCCGGCGTGGCCGACTTCTGCGGCTGGCAGCTGGCCAGGGCTGCGACCTGGCAGCTCGCCGCGCCCGGTTCGCGGGCCCGGCTCGCGAGTACCCAGATGGAGTACTCGCTGCTCCAGCGGGGCGTGGAGCGGGAGGTGCTGCCGGCCGCCGTCGACACCGGGATCGGGCTGCTCCCCTCGTCCCCGCTCGGGCGGGGCGTGCTGACCGGCAAGTACCGGGGCGGCGCCATGCCGCCGGACTCGCGGGGCGCCTCCGAGCACCTGGCGCCGTTCGTGGAGCCGTACCTGGACGACACGGCGAGCAGGATCGTGGACGCGGTGACGACGGCGGCGGACGGGCTCGCCGTGACCGCGCTCCAGGTGGCTCTCGCATGGGTGCGGGACCGGCCGGGCGTGGCCGCCCCCGTGGTCGGCGCACGCAACGCGCGGCAGCTCGCGGCGGCGTTGTCAGTGGAGGCCCTTAGTCTTCCTGACGAGATCTGCCGGGCGCTCGACGACGTGTCGGCGCCCGTGCACCGCTATCCCGATCACGACTGGAGCACGCTGTGAGCACGGAGCCGCCCGAGACCACGGAGGACGCCGAGCCGGGGACACCGGGCGAGGCGGCGGACACCTCGGAGACCGCGGCGGCCTCGGGCACCGCGGAGATCTCTCCCGGAGCCGCCCCGGATGCTCCCGCGGAGGCGGAGAGCACGGAGGCGGAGGGCACGGAGGCGGAGGGCACGGAGGCGGAGGGCGTGCAGACGCCTGAGGCCCGGCAGGTGTCCGAGGCCGAGGCCGAGTTGCTGGCGCAGCGGGCCGAGCGGGAGCGGATCGAGCGGCGGAAGGCACAGCGGCAGGGGCCGATCGAGGCCGGCGGCAAGCTGAGCGGCACGGCAGCCGATCTGCTCGCCGCCGTACGGGCTGTGGAGAGCGGCGAGAAGCCGGCGACCGCGGTGTCCGAGGAGGCCCGGCCCGCGCCGCGGCGGGCTGCTCCCGAACCGGTGCGGCCGGCGCCGCCGGTGACCGTCGAGCCGGCCCCCGCCGACGGCGTGGTCACGGCCGTGCGTGAGGTGCTCGTCCAGGGCGGCGCGCCCGAAGGGCTCGCCGTGCGGGCTGCCGGTGTGCTGGGCGAGGGGGCCGCACAGGCGTTGCGGGCCGATCCCTGGCAGTTGTTGCGGGTGGCGGGTGTGCGGCCCGAGCAGGCGGACGGTTTCGCACGGGCGCTGCTCGGCGGTGAGGCCGGGTCGGAGGACGGGCGGCGCGAGCGGGCGATCACCGGATGGCTGCTGGAGCAGGCCGCGGCGGCCGGGCACACCGCCCTGGAGATGTCCGCGCTGACCACCGTGCTGGCGCGGCAGGGGGTACCGGATCCCGAGGAGGCGGTGCGGGCCGCAATCGCCGACGGTGACGTCCTGGTCTTCCAGGACCCGCTGCCGGAGACGGGCGCCCCGGCAGCACCCCGGCGGGACGGTGCCGCGGGCGGCGCGGACGACGCCGAGGAGGAGCGGCCCGTCCGGGTACTCGTGGGGCTCGAGCGGTATGCGATGGCCGAGGAGAGCCTCGCCGACGGGCTGGCCCGGCTCGTCAACTCCGCTCCCCAGCAGGACGGTCCGGGTGCGGAGTGGGAGCGGGCCGCCGCCTCGGCGGGCGGGTCCGCGGGGGAGCTGATCCGCGCGGTCGCCGGTCACGGACTGGTGCTGCACACGGGCGGGGAGGCGTCCCTCGTCGAGCCGGCGGCTCTGCTCCGGGCGGCGCACGGTCTCGGACTGCGCGCCTGGGCCGCCGCCCACACCCCGGTCGGGCGTGCCCGGTTCGCGGCCCTGTTGGAGGCCGCCACGGCCGGGGACATGGAGACCGGAGGGACGGACGCCGGAGGGACGGACGCCGGCGTCACCGCGGCGGGGGGCGAGAGGGCCGAGGGCCCCGTGGTCGCCACCGTCGCCGGGCTGCTGGCCGGTGCCGAGGGACCGGGGCGGGACGCCGACGGGGCGCTGCTGCTGGACCTGCTCGTCGTGCTGGACGCTCCTCAACTGGACGTCGAGACGGCCGCGCTGGTCACGGAGTCGCTGCCGGACGGCTCCCGGCTGCTGCTGGCCGGGGACCCGGGCGTGCTGTGGTCCGTCGGTCCGGGGCGGGTGTTCGCCGATGTGCTGGCCGCGCGTGTGTGCCCGCAGATCGCCTCCCGACGGCCGGATCCCGGACCGCTGGGCGAACTGGTCTCCGGTATCGGGGTCGGTGAGCTGAACCAGGTGACGGCACCCGGCAAGGAGGTCGTCATCGTGCCGGTGCGGGACCCGGGTGAGGCCGTGCACCGGACGGTACAGCTCGTGGTCGACTCGGTGCCGCGCGCGATCGGGGTACCGGCGGAGGAGACGCAGGTGATCACGCCGGGGCACGGGGGTGCGGTGGGCACGCGCGCGCTGAACGCGGCGTTGAAGGAGCGGCTGAATCCGGGGCCGGGGCGCTTCGGCGGGTTCGACCCGGGTGACCGGATCGCCTACTCCCCCGCCCTGGGGCGTACGGTGCCGGGCCGGGTGGTGAAGGCCGATGCCGACGGGCTGCACCTGGCCTGCGCGGGCGAGGCCGTCGTCGTGCCGCAGGAGCGGGTGGAGCAGTCGGTACGGCACGGCTGGGCGCTGACGGCGCACCAGGCGGTGGGGGGCCGGTGGCCGGCCGTGGTCGTGGTCCTGCCCGGCGATGCCGTGCAGGCGTTGAGCCGGCCCTGGGTGTACACGGCGTTCAGCAGGGCGGACCGCCATCTGTCCGTGGTCCACGGGGTGGAGCAGGCGTTGCCGCGTGCCGTGGCGGAGGTGGCGGCGAAGCCCCGGACGACCCGGCTGCCGGTACTGCTGGCGCCGCAGGTCCCGGCAGCGGCCGGCTGACTGCGGACCTCACCCGCGACGGTGACCGCGGTGGCGGTGACACCCTCGGTGCCACCGCCACTGCCGATGCCGCTCTCGCCGCCGCCGTCGCCCATGCCGTCCGCGTGGCTCCGGGCGTGATCAGCGATCGGTGCCGAGGGCCGGAACCGGCCCGTCCTCGAGGTCGTCGTCGGGGTCGCCCGGATCGTCGTCGGGGTCCTCGTCGAAGACGGCGCTGACGTCGAAGCGGCACACGACCTGCGCCGGGTCCACCTGTTCGAACGGGGCCTCCAGCCATTCACCGGGTTCCGTCGGTTCGTCCGATGCCGTCACCCAGAGCGTGGAGTCGCCCTCCTCCAGGCCGAACTCCTTGTGCCGGGAGGCGACCTCGTCCGGCTCGTACTCACCGAACAGGAGGCCGAGCGCGCCGTGGACGGTGCCCGAGGTGTCGGAGGTGTCGGAGGCGTCCGAGATGTCGTCGTCCGCCGCCTCGATCCGCTGCGCGTGCGCCAGCAGTCGCTGTGGCTCCGCGACGGCGTAGTCGCGGCGGATCAGCACGCTGAGCGCGCTGGGCTCCTCGGGGCCGGTGTAGGGCGGCAGTGCGTCCTCGGCCTCGGGGATCTCGAAGGGGGTCACCTCGTCGTAGCGGTCGTAGAGCAGTTCGTCGTACGACTCGGCGGCCACGGCCAGCTCGTTGAACGCTTCGTAGACGGCCGGGTCGTCCTCCCCCGACCGGCGTTCGACCGCGGCCAGGTGGCGGTCGAGCGCGGTCTTGACCGCCTCGGCGGCGGCGCGTACCTCGGCAGCGGTGGGCTGCGCAGCATCAGACATAGTGCAGACGCTATCCGTACCGGGGCCCAGCCCGCACAATAGATGCGATGCCGGAATACGAATTTGTCGACGTGTACGTACCGCGTGGGGTTTCCCGCAAGGAGGCGGCCCGTCTGCTGACGGACCACGCGGAGTACGGTCACTGGGAGTTGGACCGACTGAGCCTGCTGCGCGACGGGAGCCGCAAGGTGCGGCTGCGGCGACGGATCATCCGACAGGTACGTGCGACCTGGTGAGTTCGGACACCCCGCCGACCGGTCCCCTTTCACCCACGGAGCGGCCCCGGCACAGCCGGGGCCGCTCCGCACGACCGGGTGCGGGCCGCTGTCGCGGCCGGTGTCACGCGGCGGCTCGTGCCTTGCGGTAGAGGACCACGCCGGCGAGCAGCGCGCCTGCGCCGACCGGCAGGGCGAGACCGATCGGCAACTCACTGCCGGTCGCGGCGAGCTCCACCTCTTCCAGGGGCTGGGCGGCGGTGTGGGTGACCGGCTGATTGCCGGGCGCGGAGCCGCCAGGGGTGGCCTCACCCGGGGTGGGCGGTGTGCCCGGCTCGCCCTCGTCCGGCTCACCCTCGTCCGGCTCACCCTCGTCCGGCTCACCCTCGTCCGGCTCGCCGGGCAGGCCGGGCGCCTCCTGAGCGCCGGATCCGCCGTTCGCGCAGTCGTTGCCCAGGGCGGTGTTGCCGAGGCCGATGACGTTGACGCTGTTGCCACAGACGTTCACCGGGATGTGGACCGGCGCCTCGATGCGGTTGCCGGACGCCACGCCGGGCGAGTCGGCGGTGTACCCGTCGGCCTGCGCGCCGCCGTGACCGCTCGACGGTGAGCCGCCCTGGTTGGCGCAGGAGTTGCCCACGGACGGGTTGAGGACGCCGACGGCGTCGACCGTGTTTCCGCAGACGTTGACCGGGACGTGCACCGGTGCCTGGAGCGAGTTCCCGGAGAGCACTCCGGGTGAACCCTTGGCCGCGCCCTGCGCGCCGGAGTCGGCGTGCGCGACCCCGCCCGCGGCGGCGGCGAGCACGCCGGACGCGGCTGCCACGGTCATCAGACCCTTACGGGTGACCTGTCGCATGTACTGATTCCCTGCCTTCGACCAAGTACCGGGAGGGTGTTCCACGGATTTCTGGGATTTCTCGGAGTCCCCGGAATCCGCGGATTCCCTTTTCGCTGTTCGGGATGTACTTGAAAACCGGTCGGCCCCGGAGCGCATGGCGCGCACTCCGGGGCCGACAAGCTCAAACCCTGAAAGGGCGTGCCCTAATGGGCGAGGCACAACGTCACTGGTTGACGCAGGTGTTGCCGAACGCGGGGTTCAGCAGCCCGATCACGGAGACCGTGTTGCCGCAGGCGTTCACCGGGACGTGCACCGGGGCCTGAACGACGTTGCCCGAGGCGACACCCGGGGAATTCACGGCAGCACCCTGGGCACCGGAATCGGCGGCGGCCATGCCCGCACCCGCGAGAACCAGTCCACCGGTGGCGGCAGCGACAGCGACGACCTTCTTGAGCATTGTTCCTCCTCGTTGGCAATGCGATCCAAATCCGCGGATCACATCACGGGTAACGAGGGGGGAGTAATGGGGATACGAGCTTATCGTCGCATTCACCCTTCCCAGCTAATTCCGCACATCTGCACGATTATTGAAAGGGTCGTTCAGGACGCGTCCAGGAACCGGTCGAGCACCCGCACACCGAACTTCAGGCCGTCCACCGGCACCCGCTCGTCGACCCCGTGGAACATGCCGGCGAAGTCCAGCTCCGGCGGCAGCTTCAGCGGGGCGAATCCGAAGCAGCGGATACCGAGGTCGTCGAAGGACTTGGCGTCGGTGCCTCCGGAGAGCATGTACGGCACCGCCCGCGCGATCGGGTCCTCGGCGCCGAGCGCCAGCTGCATGGCGTCGACGAGCCGGCCGTCGAAACCGGTCTCCAGTGCCTTGTCCGCGTGCACGTCCTCGCGCTTCACGCGCGGGCCGAGGATCCGGTCGAGGTCGGCCAGGAACTCCTCCTCGTGTCCGGGCAGGAAGCGGCCGTCGACATGGGCGGTGGCCTGGCCCGGGATGACGTTGACCTTGTAGCCGGCGCCGAGCATGGTGGGCGCCGCCGAGTTGCGCAGCGTGGTGCCGATCATGCGGGCGATGCCGCCGAGCTTGGCGAGGGTCTCGTCCATGTTCTCCGGGTCGAGCTCGGTGCCGAGGGCGTCGGAGAGTTCGTCCAGGAAGGCCCGTACGGTCTTGGTGACCCGTACCGGCCACGTGTGGCGGCCGAGCCGGGCGACCGCCTCGGAGAGTTCGGTGATCGCGTTGTCGTCGTTGGTCATCGAGCCGTGGCCGGCCGTGCCGTCGACGGTGAGCCGCATCCAGTGCATGCCCTTCTCGGCGGTCTCGACGAGGTAGAGGCGCAGCTTCTCGTTCACGGTGAAGGAGAACCCGCCGACCTCGCCGATCGCCTCGGTGACGCCCTCGAACAGCTCGGGGTGCTCGCGGACCAGGTGCTTGGCGCCGTAGGTGCCGCCGGCCTCCTCGTCGGCGAGGAAGGCGAGGACGATGTCGCGCGGGGGCTTGCGCCCGCTGCGCATGCGGTCGCGGACGACCGCCAGGGTCATCGCGTCCATGTCCTTCATGTCGACGGCGCCGCGCCCCCACACGCATCCGTCGGCGATCTCGCCGGAGAAGGGGTGGTGGGTCCAGTCGTCGGCGTTGGCCGGTACGACGTCGGTGTGGCCGTGGATCAGCAGGGCCGGCCGGGAGGGGTCCTCCCCCTCGATACGGGCCACGGTGGAGGCGCGGCCCTTGTGCGACTCGAAGATCTGCGGTTCGAGCCCCACCTCGGCGAGCTTCTCGGCGACGTACTCGGCCGCCTTGCGCTCGCCGGGGCCCGAGTGGTCGCCGTAGTTGCTGGTGTCGATCCGGATCAGGTCGCGGCAGAGGTCCACGACCTCGTCCTCACCGGTGACGCCCTTGGCCGTGCCGTCCGTCGCGCTCACGTCGTTCCTCCCGCTGTCGCTGCACACTGTTGTTCCCTGCACGCTGTCACTGTTCGTGGCTCTCCCCTCATCCTCTCCCCTGCGCGGCCCCGCCCCAAGACGGGACCCGGCCCGTCACACGGCGTTCACCCCGGGACGGGGCACACCCCTGAGTGCGAGCCGGGCGGAAGTGCGGCCGGAACGGGCGCGGCCGGGTCACCCGCCCACCGGGGGTGATCGGCCACCCCGGAAAGCCTGGTAATGTTTACGTCGTCGCAGCGGGGGAAACCCGCGCGTCAGACACCTTGTCCGGGTGGCGGAATGGCAGACGCGCTAGCTTGAGGTGCTAGTGCCCTTTAACGGGCGTGGGGGTTCAAGTCCCCCCTCGGACACATGAACGCGAGGGCCGCGACCATCAGGTCGCGGCCCTCGCGCATTGTCGCGTCCTGTCACGGAGGAAGAGCATGGCCGATCACCCTCACCCCTGCCCCTGCGGGCTCCCCGAGGCGTACGAGGCCTGTTGCGGCCGCTTCCTCCCCCAGTCTCGGCTCCGCTCGACCGGGGGGACCCCCATGGGGGCGGCCGCCGCGCCGACCGCCGAGCGGCTGATGCGGTCGCGGTATTGCGCCTTCGTACGGCTGGACGCCGGATATCTGCTGCGGACCTGGCATCCGCGGACGCGGCCCGAGCGGGTCGATCTCGATCCCGGGACGCGCTGGACCGGGCTGGAGATCCTGGAGACGAACGGCGGGTCCGCCTTCCACTCCACCGGGACGGTGACCTTCCGCGCGTCCTATCGGGGCGGCTCGCTGCACGAGCGCAGCCGCTTCGAGCGGGTGGACGGGGCGTGGGTGTACGTCGACGGGGAGTTCCTGAGCTGAGCCCGTCGGCGGGCTCCCATCCGCCGGGCGCGTCCAGCCCCTCGCTTCGGGCCGCCACCGACAGAGCGGAGCGTCATTCCGCGTAGCGACCAGGACAACGCTCCGTTCGCCGGCGCGGCCGGAGCCGGACGCTTCCGGACGCGTCGGTCGCCGTCGGCCGGACGAGGCGACGCCCCGACCCGGCCCGCCCCGGTCACGGTGCCAGGATGTCCAGTTCCTGGAGGGCGCCCACGGTGATCTCGCGGGTCAGTTCCTCCGCGCGGGCGGCGTCGCGCTCGCGGACCGCTTCGGCGACCTGGACGTGCAGGGTGACCGCGGCCGGGTCGGGGTCGTCGAACATCACGTCGTGTTGGGTGCGGCCGGTGAGGACCTCGGCGACGACGTCGCCGAGGCGGGCGAACATGTCGTTGCCGGACGCGGTGAGGATCACGCGGTGGAAGGCCATGTCGTGGAAGAGGTACCCCTCCAGCCGGTGGCCGCGCGAGTTGGCGACCATACCGAGGGCGCACTCGGTGAGTTCGGCGCACTGCTCGGCGGTGGCGTTGCGGGCGGCGAGCCCCGCCGCGACCGGTTCGACGGCCGAGCGCAGCACCGTGAGCGAGCGCAGCTGCCGGGGGCGGTCCGCGCCGGCCAGCCGCCAGCGGATGACCTGGGGGTCGTACACGTTCCAGTCGCAGGCCGGGCGGACCGTAACGCCCACGCGGCGCCGGGACTCCACGAGGTACATGGACTCCAGGACGCGTACCACTTCACGCATCACGGACCGCGACACGTCGAAGCGCTGGGCGAGTTCGTCGGTCCGGAGCACGCTGCCGGGCGGGTACTCGCCGGCGGTGATCTCGGGACCGAGGGTGTCCAGTACGTGGCCGTGCAGCCCCCGGCCATTGGTGCTCATGCACTCAGAGTACGGGGCGGATCACCGGAATCAAAGGTCGGACTTATTCGTCACAGACTCTTGAATTTGTCGTACTTTTAAGTTTCAGTTGCCTCGACATCAGGTTGTCGACGACGACAGCAGACAGTGAGGCAGCGATGAACACCCCCCACGTCGTAGTGGTCATGGGCGTCGCGGGCACCGGCAAGACCACCATCGGTCCCCTGCTCGCGGCCCGGTACGGCGTCCCGTACGCCGAGGGCGACGACTTCCACCCGCCGGCCAACATCGCCAAGATGTCGGCCGGCACCCCGCTCGACGACGACGACCGCCACCCCTGGCTGGACGCCATCGGCGCGTGGGCGCACGAACGGGCCGGACTCGGCGGTGTGGTCAGCTCCTCGGCACTGAAGCGGTCGTACCGCGACCGGCTTCGGGCGGCCGCGCCCGGCGTGGTCTTCGTGCATCTCACCGGTGACCGTGCGCTCATCGAGGACCGGATGTCGCACCGCGAGGGGCACTTCATGCCCACGGCACTGCTCGACTCCCAGTTCGCCACGCTCCAGCCGCTGGAGCCGGACGAGGCCGGGGTCGCCGTGGAGGTCTCGGGCAGCCCCGAGGAGATCACCGACCAGGCGGTCGCCGCCCTCGCGGATCTCTCCGGAGCCTCCTCCTAGCTCCCGCCCGGCACCGGCATCGGCCGGTCCTCCCCGTCGGCCTCGGCGAGTTCTCCCCCACCCGGGCCGGACCCCCATGAACTCCGGGACGCCCCCACCGTCCCGGTCCTCTCCCTGATCCCCCTCCTCCCCGTACTCACAAGGAATCCACCGTGACCAGTCTCAGAGTCGAGCTGCTGGCAGCGGACGTACCCGAGCCGATCACCTCGGCGGGCCACGCTCAGCTGGGCATCGCCGTCCTGGCCGGCATCGCCGTCATCGTTCTGCTCATCACCCGCTTCAAGCTGCACGCCTTCCTGGCGCTGACCATCGGTTCGCTGGCACTCGGCGCGTTCGCCGGTGCGCCGCTGGACAAGGTCATCACCAGTTTCAGCGCCGGGCTCGGTTCCACCGTCGCCGGTGTCGGCGTGCTCATCGCCCTCGGGGCGATCCTCGGCAAGATGCTCGCCGACTCGGGCGGAGCCGACCAGATCGTCGACACGATCCTCGCCAAGGCCAACGGCCGCACCATGCCGTGGGCGATGGTGCTGATCGCCTCGGTGATCGGTCTGCCGCTGTTCTTCGAGGTCGGCGTCGTGCTGCTGATCCCGGTCGTGCTGATAGTCGCCAAGCGCGGCAACTACTCGCTGATGCGGATCGGCATCCCGGCGCTCGCCGGTCTGTCCGTGATGCACGGCCTGGTGCCTCCGCACCCCGGCCCGCTGGTCGCGATCGACGCGATCGACGCCAACCTCGGCGTGACGCTCGCGCTGGGTGTACTCATCGCCATACCGACCGTGATCATCGCCGGTCCGGTCTTCTCCAAGTACGCCGCCCGCTGGGTGGACGTCCCCGCCCCGGACCGGATGATCCCGCAGCGCCCCTCCGAAGACCTGGAGAAGCGTCCCGGGTTCGGTCCGACGCTGGCGACCATTCTGCTGCCGGTCGTGCTGATGCTGGCCAGGGCCCTGGTCGAGATCGTCGTCGACGACCCGGAGAGCGGCGTTCAGCGCGTGTTCAACGTCATCGGCTCCCCGATGATCGCCCTGCTCGCGTCCGTGCTCGTCGGCATCTTCACGCTGGTCCTGCCCGCCGGATACGACAAGAGCCGCATCTCGCAGCTGGTCGAGAAGGGCCTCGGCCCGATCGCGGGCATCCTGCTCATCGTCGGCGCCGGCGGCGGCTTCAAGCAGACGCTGATCGACTCCGGTGTGGGTCAGATGATCCTCGACATCTCCGCGGACTGGGCGATCCCGGCCCTGCTGCTCGGCTGGCTGATCGCGGTGGCGATCCGGCTGGCGACCGGTTCGGCGACCGTGGCGACCATCTCGGCGGCCGGACTGGTGGCACCGCTCGCGGCCGACATGTCGACCACGCACGCCGCCCTGCTGGTGCTCGCCATCGGCGCCGGCTCGGTCTTCTTCAGCCATGTCAACGACGCCGGTTTCTGGCTGGTGAAGGAGTACTTCGGGCTCACCGTCGGCCAGACGATCAAAACCTGGTCGGTCATGGAGACGATCATCTCGGTGGTCGCGGGAGCGCTGGTTCTGCTGCTCTCGTTGGTCATTTAGCCGGCCCTGCTGGTCACGCAGCTGACCGTCCGGAACGGCCGCGACCGCGGCACCGCCCATGCGGTGCCGCGGTCGCGGCCGTTCACCCTGTGCTCAGGGCCGCCACAGCGGATGCTCTCGCTGCGCCCAGTCCCGGCCGACGGTTCCGGTGCGCATGCCCCGTCGGGCCTCCGGGTCGGCCAGGGCCATGCCGATATGGCCGGCGAGGACGACGCCGAGGGTGAGGGCCAGCCAGTCGTGGACGAAGGTCGCGCCGGTGCGCCACACCAGCGGGGTGAGGTGGGTGAACCACATCATCAGACCGGTGCCGAGCATCACCAGCGTGGCACCGGCGATCCAGGCCGCGTAGATCTTCTGTCCGGCGTTGAACTTTCCGGCCGGCCGCTGCGAGGGGTGCTTGTCGCGGCGCAGCGCGGCCCGCAGCCACGTGCGGTCGTGCGGGCCGAAACGGTTCAGGCGGCCCAGGTCGGTACGGAAGGCCCGGGAGAGCAGTCCGGCCAGGACCGGGACCGGCAGCGCGAGCCCGGACCACTGGTGGACGGTGACCACCAGGGCGCGGCGCCCGACCAGTTGGGCGAGCTGGGGGACGTACAGGCAGGCGGCGGTGAACACGCAGAGGCCCATCAGCGCGGCCGTGGTGCGGTGTGCCCACCGCGCGGCGCGGGTGAAGCGCGCGACGCCGGTTGCGGCAGTGGCGGGGGCGGTGGACGGGAGGTCAGTTCGTGGGCTCATCGTCGCGTCCGTTCGAGCGGCCGACCCAGGCGTCGATGTCGTAGCCGCGCTGCTCCCAATAGCCGGGTTCGACGCCCTCGGTGACGGTGATGCCGGAGAGCCACTTGGCCGACTTGTAGAAGTACATGGGGGCGGCGTAGAGGCGGACCGGGCCGCCGTGGGCGTGGCCGAGGTCCTCGTCCTGCATGCGCAGGGCGACCAGGACGTCCGCCCGGCGGGCCTGGGTGAGGGTGAGGCTCTCCGAGTAGGCGCCGTCGAAGCAGGTGAAGCGCACCGCCCCGCCCGTGGCGCGCACGCCCGCCGCATCCAGGAGGCGGGACAGGCGTACCCCCTCGAACGGCGTGCGGGGCACCCGCCAGCCGGTGACGCACTGGACGTCACGGACCATACGGGTCTGTGGCAGGGCCTTCAGGTCGGCCAGGGTGTAGGAGGTGGGACGGTCGACCAGGCCGTCGACGGTGAGGCGGTAGGTCCGAGCGTTCTTCCTCGGAACGGAGGAAGTGACGGAGTAGTAGCGGAAGCCACCGCCGTTCGGGAGCAGTCCGGTCAGTCCGGTGGGGTCCTTGTCGGAGGCTCCGGCGAGGAAGGACTCCAGTCCGCGCTGGAGTACGGGGGCGGCGGCCACGCCGAGGGCACCGAGTCCGAGGGTGCCCAGGAGGACCCGGCGGCCGATGGGCCGGCCCCGGTCGTCGGGCGCCGCCTCGTCCGGCGGTGTGCGTGCTGCGGGCCGTTCCCGGTCGTCCGGCCGATCGTGTGTTTCCGGCCGTTCGCGGTCTTCCGGATGGTCGCGTGCTTCCGGTTGTTCGGAGTTCACTATGCCATTCGAACATCCGCGCCCCGGTGGGACCAGGGTTCGCGGGTGCCCGTCGGATTTCCGTAAGCAGGCCGGCCGCGCGGCCGGCCTGCCCCGTCCGTACTTCGGCACGGGCTACGGCTTGCGCCCGGCCTCCTTGTCCAGCTGGAACGCCTCGTTGCCGAGCCCGATCCGGGCGTGCGTCCCGGGGGCACGGGAGCGCAGCACCAGACCCTGGACCAGGCCGGCGACGAGGGCCAGCCCGATGATGCCGGGCAGCAGCAGGCTCAGGGCGGAGTCGGGTCCGGTGCCGACGAGTACGTCGAAGTCCTTGACGGTGTAGCCGGCGATCACGGCCAGGGCGAGGCCCGCCAGCGCCGAGGTGACCAGCCGCCAGGCCTGGGCGCCCGCGGCACCGCGGCGGACGAAGAAGACGACGACGGACAGCGAGGCGATCGCCATCAGGACGATCACGCCGAGGGCGCCGATGTTGCCGCCCCAGGTGAACAGGTGCAGGACGGGCGCAGTCGGGTCGCCGGTCGGCTTGTCGTCGGTGAACGCGAAGGCGAGGACCAGCACCGCGGCGATACCCGTCTGGAGCAGCGACCCGGTGCCGGGGGCACCGCTGGTGCCGGTGGTGCGGCCGAAGGCGGAGGGCAGCAGGCCCTCGCGGCCCATGGCGAACGCGTACCGGGCGACGACGTTGTGGAAGCTGAGCATCGCGGCGAACATGCCGGTGACGAAGAGGATGTGCAGGACGTCCGTGAAGGTGCCGCCGAGCCGGGACTCGGTGAGGAAGAACAGCAGTCCTGCGCTCTGCTCCTGCGAGGTGGCGACGATGCCCGCGGGACCGGTGGCGACGGTGAGGGCCCAACTGCTGATCGCGAAGAACACGGCGACGCCCGTGACGGCCAGGAACATCACGCGCGGCACCAGGACGTGCGGCCTGCTGGTCTCCTCGGCGTACACCGGGGCCTGCTCGAAGCCGAGGAAGGCCGCGATGCAGAAGCACAGGGCGGTGCCGACGCCGGCGCCGGTGAGGGTGTCCGGGTTGAAGGCGTGCAGCGACAGCCCTTCCTTGCCCGGGTCGGCGATGGCGGCGATGTCGAAGACGACGACCAGGAGCACCTCGATGACCAGCAGGACGCCCAGCACGCGCGCGTTGACGTCGATCTTCAGCCAGCCCAGCGCGCCGACGGCGGCGAGGGCCACCAGCGACGGTATCCACCAGGCGACCTCGAGGTCGGCGTAGGTGGCGAAGAGCCCCGAGACCTCGAAGCCGAAGATGCCGTAGATGCCGACCTGGAGGGCGTTGTAGGCGACCAGCGCGACCATCGCGGCGCCCGCTCCGGCGGTGCCGCCGAGGCCGCGGGAGATGTACGCGTAGAAGGCGCCGGCGTTGTGCACGTGCCGGCTCATCTCGGCGTATCCGAGGCTGAACAGCACCAGCACGATGCCGAGGACGACGAAGAGCAGCGGCTGACCCACGATACCCATCACCGCGAATGTGGTGGGCATGACACCAGCGACCACCATGAGGGGAGCGGTCGCGGCGAGCACGGAGAGCAGCAGACCGCCCGTGCCGAGACGGTCGGCACGCAGGGCGCGTTCCTGCCCCTTGAAGGTGCTGATGCCGTCCGCTGCGGATCTGCTCGTGCGCGAACTGCGCGAACTGTCCGTCGTCATCGGGAGAACCGTCCTTGGGTCGGGAGTGGGTGCTGCGTGGCGGGTGGAGCGGGCCGGGTTCCGGGGGATCACAGGGGCACGGGGGTCATCCGGTGCCGAGGGCGGCGATCCGCGCGGTGCGGAAAGCGGTGAGCGGGTCGCGGTCGGGGTACGACCAGGGGACCGGGGTGGCCTTGTCGCCGATCCGGTGGAACAGGGCGGCGGCCTCGGCGCTCCGGCCCTCGCAGACCTTGGCGTGGGCGAGGAAGTTCAGGTCGATCAGGCGGCGCGGATGCTCTTCGTGCTCCCACTCCAGCCACCAGTCGAAGGCGGCCTTCATCACCTGCCGGGCGCGGCGGCCCACCCAGTGTCCGGAGGCGGCCGGGTCGTCGCACTCCTGACCTGCGGCGGCGAGGGCGCGGTAGCGCTCGGCGTGCGCGATGACCGGCAGGATCGCCAGGGGCGAGTCCGTCGGCGCCTGCTCCGCGGACCAGTTGGCGAAGTCGTAGACCTCGTGCAGCGGGTCCGGGCCCGCCTCCACACGGCGTTCGGCGAGCCAGGCGACCACCAGGTGGTGGGCGTGGTGGTGGTCCGCGTACCGGGAGCGGATCTGCTCGAAGACGCGGACCGCGTCGCCGTCGGCCCCCTGGGCGCACTCCAGCAGGAGCAGGCCGAGCCAGGGGGTGGGGTCGGCGGGCAGCGCGGCGGCGGCCCGGTGGCAGGACTCGCGCGCGCGGTCGGCCTTCTCCTTGCCGCGCAGGGCGCGCCGCACCTGGGCCAGGGCGAGCAGGACGGTCCCGTCCCCGGAGTCGGGTTCGGCCAGCAGCCAGTCGCGGGCCCAGGCGTCGCAGGAGGACTCCCGGGCGAGCACCGCGATCCGGTGGCCGCGGCGGTCCCAGTCGTCCCCCGTGCGCACCAGCAGCGAGCGGCTGTTCTGCCACCGGCCCTGTGCCAGCGCGGCGCACGCGGCAACAAGCTCTTCGTCGTCGAGGGCCTCGTCGAAGGCCTGTGCCGCCCGTCTGCGGACACGGCCGAGGGGAGGCGGAGGTGGGGACACCGCGGACTTCCTCACGCGTTCTTCCAGTGGCTCGGCCCATGGCGGGTGGTCGGCCCGTACGGCAGTGGTCGGCTGCCGTCAGCCATGGGCTGATCACAGACAGCAAACCGCCAGCCAACGGTTGACGTCAAGGGCGTCCGAGGCATTACACGCGTCAACTGGCGTCACAGACACATCACTTGAAAGCCGCAACCATACGGACGAGGCCGGAGGAGGGTTCCAGTTCGGGTTCGCGGGGCGGGTTCGTGACGTGTCATCAGGCCCTCGTGCACGGGGCCGGGCGCGGTCCTGCTTCGATGGGTGCATGACCACTGCCGATGAACCCGCGCCCGCCGCGGACGAGGTCCTCGACATCGTGGACGAGAACGACCGGGTGACCGGCCAGGCACCGCGCGGCGAGGCCTATGCGCGGAAGCTACGGCACCGTTGCTCGTTCATCCTGGTCAGGGACGCCGAGGGCCGGATCTTCGTGCACCGGCGCACCCCGACGAAACTGGTGTACCCCTCCTTGTACGACATGTTCGTCGGCGGGGTCGTGGGCGCCGGCGAGAGCTACGCCGAGGCGGCCCTGCGCGAGGCCGAGGAGGAACTGGGCGTGTCCGGGCTGGCGCAGCCCACGCACCTCTTCACGTTCCTCTACGACGCCGACGACGGACGGAGCTGGTGGTCGGCGGTCCACGAGGTCCGCTGCTACCTGCCCGTGCGGCCCCAGACCGAGGAGGTGGCCTGGCACACCTTCCTGACCGAGCCGGAACTGGAGCGCCGCCTGGGCGAATGGGCATGGACTCCGGACGGCCTGGAAGCGTACGAACGCCTCAAGGCCCAGCGCGGGTGACCGCGCCACCGGGGCTCGCACCGGCCGAGGGAGCGGGCCGGCCGGGCCCGGGTCCGGGCGTCCCGGGTAGGGTCGCGGAGTGATCGACTTCGTACGGAACGTCCGGTTGTGGTTCGCGCCCCAGGACGTGCGGCAGGAGGGGGACACGCCCGACTACCGGTTCTCCCTGGCGAACGAACGCACGTTCCTGGCCTGGCTGCGGACCGCGCTCGCACTGATCGGCGGCGGCTTCGCCGTGGACCAGTTCCTGCCGGACCTGCGCTGGGGCTGGCGGGTCGGGCTCGCGCTGGCGCTGCTCGCCGCGGGGGTGCTGTGCGCGCTGCGCGCGGTCAACCACTGGGTGCGCTGCGAGCGGGCCATGCGGCGCGGCGAGGACCTTCCGGTGTCTCAGTTCCCGGTGATGCTGAGTCTGGTCGTCGCCGTCGTCGCCGTGGTGATGGTCGTCGTGGTGCTCGCCGGGTGGAACGGGTGACCGGCCCGGCCGCGGTACGGGCGGACCGGGACCCGGGGCTGCAGCCCGAGCGGACCCGGCTCGCGTGGCGCCGTACGACCCTGGCGTGCACGGTCGCGTCCGTCCTGGCGGTACGGACCGCGCTGCACGGCGGGGTCTCGGCCCCCGGGGTGGTCCTGTGCGCGCTGTGCTGCGCCTGCTGGCTGGGGTTCCTCCTGGTCGCCCACCGCCGGATCCGCACCCTCTCGGCCACCGGCGCCCCGGCCGCCGCCACCCCGCGGCACCTCGCCGCTGCGGTGCTGTGCACCACGGCCCTGGCCGTGTGCGGGGCGGCCCTCGTCCTCCAGGGCTGACGTACGTGGCCGACGGACGGCCGTCCTACCGGCCGTCCCTCCCTCCCGCTTCCCCGTCCACCGTCTCCCCGTCCACCGTCACCACGATCTTCCCCCTGGTCCGGCCCTCCTGGTTGAGGCGGTGGGCATCCGCCGCGCGTTCCAGCGGGAACGTCTCGGAGACGTGCACGCTCACCACACCCCGTTCCGCCAGTTCGGACAGGTGCCCCAGATCCTGCGGGTCGGGGCGGACGAACCAGTAGCTGCCGCTGTACTCCACGACGGCGGGGTCGGCGATCGACGCGAGCCGGCCCTCGGAGGCCAGGGCGGTGGCGGAGGCCTTCAGGGCGTCACCGCCGACCGAGTCGAACGCGGCGTCCACGCCGGCCGGGGCCAGCCCCCGCAGCCGCTCGGCGAGGCCGTCGCCGTAGGCCACCGGCTCCCCGCCCAGGCTTCGGACGAAGTCGTGGTTGCGCTCGCTCGCCGTACCGAGGACGCGGGCGCCGAGGTGCACGGCGAGCTGGACGGCGATGGAGCCGACACCGCCGGCCGCGGCGTGCACCAGGACGGTCTCGCCCCGCTTCACCCGCAGGACCTTGTGCAGCACCTGGTAGGCGGTGAGTCCCGCGAGGGGCAGTCCCGCGGCCTCCTCGAAGGACAGGGTGCGCGGCTTGCGCGCGAGGGCCCGTACCGGGGCGGCCACGTACTCGGCGAAGGTGCCGCGGGAGAGGAAGTCCTCACGCACATAGCCGATGACCTCGTCGCCGGCGGCGAACTCGGGGACGGCGGCGCCCGGTCGTACCACCACGCCCGAGACGTCCCAGCCCGGAACCACGGGGAACACCGGGGCCAGGACCTGGTCGAGGTAGCCTTCGCGGCACTTCCAGTCGACCGGGTTGACGGCTGCCGCCCGCACCTTCACCAGCACCGAGTCGGGGCCGACCCGGGGCTCCGGCATCTCCGTGAGTTCGAGTACCTCGGGGCCGCCGTACCGCGCATAGCTGATCGCCTTCATGGGGTAGAGCCTTCGCTGTCGTCTCCCGCCGCGCAAGTGGAATACCGAGGCCGGAATACCGGGGTCGGGCCGTTCACGGCACGGCCTCCCTGCCGCACACCGGCGGGGCGGGTTCTCCTCGTGGCCCCGATCACGTTTCACCCTCGCCCTGGACGGCATACCGACTGGTCGGCATCATGTGTCGGGTACTGTCACCGGCCCGTAGGAGCGAGTATGAGCCCCGACCACCCGCCCGGACTGGATCTCGACCGGCTGGGCGCGCTGCTCGGCCGGGAGCGGCCCGGTCTGGTGAACGGCCCGCTCTCCGGCCGGCTGATCGAGGGCGGCAGGTCGAACCTCACCTACGCGGTCTCCGACGGCACCGCGAAATGGGTGGTACGGCGTCCGCCGCTCGGGCATGTCCTGGCCACCGCGCACGACATGAGGCGCGAGCACCGCGTGATCAGCGCGCTGCACCCCACTCCCGTCCCGGTGCCCCGCACGGTGCTGCTGTGCGAGGACGAGGAGGTGCTCGGGGCGCCCTTCTACGTCATGGAGTTCGTCGAGGGCACCCCGTACCGGACGGCGGACCAGCTGGCACCGCTCGGCCCGGAGCGCACCCGGCGGGTGGTGCTCGCCCTGGTGGACACGCTGGTCGACCTGCACGCGGTGGACCCCGGTGAGGTGGGCCTGGCCGACTTCGGCCGCCCCGAGGGCTTCCTGGACCGGCAGCTGCGGCGCTGGGGCAAGCAGCTGGACGCCTCCCGCAACCGGGAGCTGGCCGGGATCGACGAACTGCACGCCGCGCTCGGCCGGGAGCTGCCCCGTTCCCCCGCGCCGTCCGTGGTGCACGGCGACTACCGCCTGGACAACGTCCTGATCGCGAGCGCCGAGGGGGACGCCGACTCGATCCGGGCGGTCCTCGACTGGGAGATGTCCACACTCGGTGATCCGCTGACCGACCTCGGTCTGCTGGTGATGTACGGCATGCCGCTGGGCATGCCCGACTCCCCGGTCTCCACGACCGCCGAGGCCCCCGGGCATCCGTCGCCCGCCGAGCTGATCGAGCGGTACGCCGCCCGTTCGGGCCGCGACGTCTCCGGGGTCGCCTGGTACACGGCGTTCGCCTGGTTCAAGCTCGCGGTGATCCTCGAGGGCATCCACTACCGCTACACGCTGGGGCAGACCGTCGGCCCCGGCTTCGACCGCATCGGCGATCTCGTCCCCGTTTTTATCGAGCACGGTCTGACCACGCTTCGCGAAGGCCTCCGGAAGGGCTGAACCATGGACTTCACGTTCGACGCGCGCACCGAGGAACTGCGGGCCGCACTCCTCGCCTTCATGGACGGGCACGTCCTCCCCGCCGAGCGGGTCGCCGACGAGCAGCGTGCCGCGCTGGACTCGCCGTGGGCGAGCCCTCCGGTCGTGGAGGAGCTCAAGGCCGAGGCACGCAGGCGGGGCCTGTGGAACCTGTTCCTGCCCGGCTCCGCGCACGGTGCCGGGCTCACCAACCTCCAGTACGCGCCGCTCGCCGAGATCATGGGCCGCTCCCCGCAGCTGGCGCCCACGGTGACGAACTGCGCGGCGCCCGACACCGGCAACATGGAGGTGCTGGCGCAGTTCGGCGACGAGCGGCAGCAGAAGCAGTGGCTGGAGCCGCTGCTGGCGGGTGAGATCCGCTCGGCGTTCGCGATGACCGAGCCGGACGTGGCCTCCTCGGACGCCACCAACATCACCACGCGGATCGAGCGGGAGGGCGACGACTACGTCATCACCGGCCGCAAGTGGTACATCTCCGGGGCGATGCACCCGGACTGCCGGATCTTCATCGTGATGGGCAAGACCGACCCGGGCGGGGCCGACGTCCGCCGCCAGCAGTCCATGGTCCTGGTGCCGCGCGACACCCCGGGCGTCACGATCACACGCGCTATGCGGGTGTTCGGCTACGAGGACCACTCCCACGGCGGCCATGCCGAGGTGGTCTTCGACCGGGCCCGCGTGCCGGTGTCGAACCTGATCGGCGAGGAGGGCGGCGGCTTCGCCATCGCGCAGGCCCGGCTCGGTCCCGGTCGGATCCACCACTGCATGCGGCTGATCGGCATGGCCGAGCGGGCGATCGAGCTGATGTGCCGGCGGGCCGTGTCCCGTGACGCCTTCGGTAAGTCGCTGGCCCAGCAGGGTGTCGTGCAGAACTGGATCGCGGACGCGCGGGTCGCCGTCGAGCAGTTGCGGCTGCTGGTGCTGAAGACGGCCTGGATGATGGACACGGTCGGCAACCGGGGCGCGCACACCGAGATCCAGGCCATCAAGATCGCGACCCCGCGCACGGTCGTCGGCATCCTCGACCGGGCCATCCAGTTGTACGGTGCGGGCGGGGTCAGCCAGGACCACCCGCTGGCCGAGCTGTACGCGGCCGCCCGGACCCTGATGATCGCCGATGGACCGGACGAGGTGCACCAGCGGTCGCTGGCGCGGCGGGAGATCAAGAAGTACCGCTAGGCCCCGGTGCCCGGGCCCCGGTTCTGCGGGGCCCGGGGCCCCCGGCGCCTCAGGGCCGCAGGGCGCGCAGCAGCAGGTCGGCGAGGTGGTCGGCGACCTGCTGCGGGGTGAGGGGGCCGTCGGGGCGGTACCAGGTCGACAGGTGGTGGACGGAGCCGAAGTGGTAGTCCACCACCAGGTCGGCCGGGGTCGCCGTGGAGAACACGCCCGCCGCCTGGCCTTCCTCGACCAGCGCGCGGAAGCGCTCGTGGTAGCGGCGGCGCTCGGCCCGTACCTGCTTGTTCTTCTCCGGACTCAGATGGTGCATGGAGCGGAAGAAGATCGACGCGTCGTCGAGGTTCTCGATCGTCGTGACGACGACGTCGGCCGCCGCGCCCCGCAGGCGCTTCTCGATCGGCTCGTCGGCGTTCGCGTAGGCGTCCAGACGCTCCTGCTGGACACGCAGCACGCGCGCGTAGACCTCGTGCAGCAGGTCGTCCTTGGAGCCGAAGTAGTGGTAGAGCGCACCCTTGGTGACTCCGGCCGCCTCGACGATCTCCTGCACCGAAGTGCGGTCGTAGCCCTGCTCGGCGAAGAGCCGGGTGGCGGCGGCCAGGAGCCGCTGCGGCACCGGGGGCCCGTCGCCGTCCGTCGTCCTGGCCACTTCCGCCACCTGCCTTCCGTGTCACTGCCGGTCGTCGTCGGACCCTGCCGGTACCGCCGGCCGTCATCGGCCGGGGCGCTCGGTCCGTTACCCCGACAAGGATCTTCCCACCCCGCGGCCCCGGCGCGTCGGGCAGGACCGCATCGCGGTACGCGGGACCTTCCCGCGTACCGGTTTCACCGGGTGGACTCCCAGTGCCGCTGGATGCGGTTCATTCCGCCGAGCCAGCGCTCAGGGTCGGCGGCGCGGGCCTGGTAGTACTCGGCGACCTCGGGGTGCGGCAGGATCAGGAAGCGGTCCTCGTCGATGCCGCGGAACAGCGCGTCGGCCACGTCGTCCGGCTCGATCGCGGTCGGTCTGAGGACCAGGTCGCCCGCACTGCCGCTGGCGGTGAGCATGTCGGTGCGTACGCCCTGAGGACAGATCGCGTGGACCTTCACCCCCCGGTGGCGGTACGTCAGCGACAGCCACTCGGCGAAGGCGTAGGCGCCGTGCTTGGTGACGCTGTAGGGGGCCGTGCCGATCATGGTGAGGAGTCCGGCGGCGGAGACGGTGGAGACGAAGCGGCCGCTGCCGCGCTCCAGCCAGTCCGGAAGCAGCGCGTGCGCCGCGCGGACGTGGGCCATGACGTTGACGTCCCAGGAGAGCGCCCAGCCCTGCTCGTCGAGCGGTTCGCCGGGTTCCCCGCCGTCGCGGCCGACGCCGGCGTTGGCGCAGTAGACGTCGACCGTGCCGCCGAGCGCGTCGCGGGCGTCGGTGACGACGGACGAGGCATCGCCCGGGACCGCGATGCCGCCGATCTCGTCGGCGACGGCCTTGGCTCGGTCGGCGTCCAGGTCGTTGACGACGACCAGGGCCCCCTGGCCGGCGAAGCGGCGGGCGAGTGCCGCCCCGATGCCGCCCCCGGCCCCCGTGACGATCACCTTCGCACCCTGTACGGCTTCCACCATCGGCTCCTTCGGCACGGCTGCCCGGTTGCTTCCCGGCCATGTGACGGCATGACCACATGGCCGCCTCGGCCGCACGACCACGTGGCCGTGCGACGCGTCGCGCCAGACTAACCGGTCGGTATGCCGTGCGGAAGAGAAGCGCCGAACGGCGGCGGTCCGGCTCGTTCCCCGAGCGGTTCACGCGCGTTAACGTGCGTGGGCATGACACCGGCAGCGATCACGGAGGTCACGGTATGAGACTGTCCAGACGGAGCCTGCTCGCCACCACCACAGCCACCCTCGCGGCCTCCGCCGCGACCCCGGCGGCCTCCGCGGCGGCCGCCCAGGGCCGTACGGGCCCTACGGAAGGACCCACGGAATCCGGGCGGGCGGCCCCGGCGACCGGGGGCCGGCGCCTGCGCACCGGCTTCGAGCAGCTCGCCGCGGACGGTTACGCGCCGCTCGACGGGGAGCGGGTCGGCGTGGTCACCAACCCGACGGGCATCACCCGGGACGTGCGGCACATCGTCGACGTCATGCACGCCGACGACCGCGTGGACCTGACCGCCGTGTTCGGCCCCGAGCACGGTTTCCGGGGCACCGCGCAGGCGGGCGGCTCGGAGGGCCGCTACGACGACCCGGCGACCGGACTGCCCGTCTACGACACGTACCTGAAGAGCGGCCGGCCGCTCGCCGACGTCTTCACCGCGTCGGGCGTCGACACGGTCGTCTTCGACATCCAGGACGCGGGCGCCCGCTTCTACACGTACATCTGGACGCTCTACGACTGCATGGAAGCGGCGCAGCTCGCGGGCAAGCGGTTCGTGGTCCTCGACCGGCCGAACCCGGTGACCGGGCGGGCAGCCCTGGGGCCCGTGCTGCACCCGGAGTTCGCGACGTTCGTCGGGCGGCAGCCGATCGCGCAGGCGCACGGGATGACGGTGGCGGAGCTGGCACGGCTGTTCAACGCCGAGTTCCTGACCGCGCCGGTGCGGCTGGAGACGGTACGGATGTCGGGCTGGCGGCGGTCCGACTTCTACGACGCCTCGGGGCTGCCCTGGGTGCCGCCCAGCCCGAACATGCCGACGCCCGAGACGGCCCTGGTGTACGCGGGGACGTGCCTGTTCGAGGGCACCAACCTGTCCGAGGGACGCGGGACGACCCGGCCGTTCGAGCTCCTGGGCGCGGAGGGGATCGACGGGCGCTGGGCGGCCGAGGCGAACGGCCTGGGTCTGGCGGGCGTGCGGCTGCGTGAGGCGTACTTCGCCCCCACCTTCTCCAAGTTCCAGGGGAAGACGGTCGGGGGTGTGCAGCTCCATGTGCACGACCGGGAGGCGTTCGATCCGGTACGTACGGGGGTGGGACTGCTGGTGAGCGCGAAACGGACGTGGAGCGGTTTCGCCTGGCGCCCGGACTACTGGATCGACAAGCTCACCGGCTCCGAACGGGTGCGCACGATGGTCGACGCGGGTGCGGACACGGACGAGGTGGTGGCCGGCTGGCGGGAGGAACTGGCGGCGTTCCGGCAGACGCGGCGGGAGTACCTGCTGTACCGCTGAGCGCGCGCCCCGGACACCGGCGCCCCGGACAGCGGCCGACCGCCGCCGTCCGGGGCGCTCGGCATGTGCCGGCCCTTCACCGCTGTCACCTGCGTGGACACCGCCCCGGTGGCGCTCTCCGGGACGGCGGGGTGATCAGGGACACGATCGGTGCGCATAACACCGCGGCCTTCAGGAACCCGTGGAGGCCGCGGGGAGTTCTCCGTCTGTCGAGGGTGATGCGCGCGGTACGCCGCGGCACGGGCGTCTCCCCGACGGGCCGGAGTGCCGGGAGGTTCCCGCCGGGTATGCGCACGGGCCCGCCCGGGCAGCCGCCGGGAACCGGGGCGGCGAGCGGAACGGCGAGGGAGGCAACCATGGGCATGACCGCGGAGACGACCGTGGAGCGGACCACGGGACCGCCGTGGGGAATCACGACTGAAGCACGGGTCAATGAAGTTGACTCAGAGCTCCGCGCGACCGGCCGAGGGAGGCCGTCGGAAAAAAGGATGGAGCCGATTCGCTTGTCGATACGTCTATTCGACGACGTCCGTTCGACGACGCCGAAGTGACCGGATTACAGGTGCAGGTGTGACGGAGGTGCAGGACGATGGCCGGTTTCCGAAGTCTGGCGAGACAGGTCCGAGATCCGCGGTGCGACCTGGCACTGCGGCGCTATTCGCTGCGCAAGTGCCTTGAACGGTTCGCTCCGTACGGGCACAGGGCGACCTGGGACCATCTGTGCGCGCGTGCGGGGTTCGACCCCGAGGACCGCTCCGTCGACCCGGCGCGGCTCGTGGCCGCACTGGACGAGCTGGAGGAGGCCCGCGCGGTCTGGCTGGGCTACGAGGTGGAATTCGCCGAGCGCCGCAGGAAGGAGAAGCACGGCGGCCTGCGTAGGCCGGGCAGTGTGGACGACTGGCACCGGCTGACCTGGGGCGGTTTCGGCGTGGCCTGGTGCGACGACCCGGGGGTGCATCCGCGGGAAGCGCTGGCCGAGGTGCTGCGGCGGCTGATCGCCGCGCTGGAGCGCGAGCCGGGCGCGGCCTGCCCCGTGTGCCGGGGGGAACGGCTCAGGTGGCGGTACGGCCTGGACCACGAGCCATCGGCGGGACCGGTCTGCGCGAACTGCGGAATCCTGGTGCCGCGCCCCGTCCTGACGACCGAGGCGCTGGCGGACGCCAGGCGGTCGAAGGCGCTGGTGTCGGCCTGAGGAGTGTGGGGGTGCGCCGGGGATGCCGCGCCCCCACTGTCACGCGGTGCCGGTGCCGGCCTGCGGGGTGCCCGGCCCGGAGAGTCCTTTCTCGGTCAGCAGCCGGGAGCCCGTCAGACGGTCGCCGAAGACGTCGTCCGGGTTGGACAGAACGCAGGTGTCCAGCGAGAGGCAGCCGCAGCCGATGCAGTCGGTGAGGTGGTCGCGCAGCCGGTTGAGCTGCTTGATGCGCTCGTCCAGCTCCGTACGCCACACCTCGGAGAGGTGGGCCCAGTCCTCCCGGGTGGGGGTGCGCTCCTGGGGCAGTTCGGCGAGCGCCCCGCGGATCGTGGCGAGCGGGATACCGACCCGCTGGGCGGCCCGGATGAAGGCGACCCGGCGCAGGGTGTCACGGGTGTAGCGGCGCTGGTTGCCCGAGGTGCGCCGGCTGCTGATCAGGCCTTTGGACTCGTAGAAGTGCAGGGCCGAGACGGCGGCGCCGCTGCGCGCGGCGAGCCGGCCGACCGTGAGCTCGTGGATCTTCTCCGGAATCTGGGGCACGCCCCGAAGGCTACCCACTCCGACGCGGTCGCCGGTCCGTTGACAAGGGCCGTACGGCCGACCATGCTAAGCAGTCGCTTAGGCATGCGCGCGGGTGGCGCGTGCGATCACGTGACGCGGGAGGCCGGGACATGGCAGAGCCGAGAATCTTCACGTCCGTCGACGATCTGAAGGCGGCGGTGGGTGAGCAGCTGGGGTACACGGACTGGCTGGAGGTCGACCAGAAGCGGATCGATCTGTTCGCCGAGGCCACCGGGGACCACCAGTGGATTCACGTCGACCCGGAGCGGGCCGCGGCGGGGCCGTTCGGCACGACCATCGCGCACGGCTATCTGACGCTGTCGCTGCTGCCGCTGTTCGGCCCGCAGCTGCTCTCCGTCGAGGGCGTGCGGATGGGCGTCAACTACGGAACGAACAAGGTGCGTTTCCCCGCGCCCGTCCCGGTGGGATCACGGGTGCGCGCCACCGCGAAGATCACCGCCGTCGACGAGGTGGGGGGCGGTGTCCAGGTGACCACGGCGTTCACCGTGGAGCGCGAGGGCGGCGACAAGCCGGTGTGCGTGGCCGAGTCGGTGGCCCGGTACTACCTCTGAGGCCCGGCGGGCCGCGCGCTACTCCCCCTGGGTCGTGTCCGTGCGCTCGGCGCCGACCATGCGCAGGACGAGGTCGGCGTAGAGGGCGCCGACCTCCTCGGGGGTTCGGGAGCCGTTGACGTTGAACCAGCGTGCCACGTCGATGCAGAGGGAGAGCACGGCGAGGGTGGTTCCCCGCACGTCGGGGACGTCGAACTCGCCCGAGCGCACACCCTCCTCGATGATCCCGCGCACCTCGGCGTCGACCTGCCGGCGCAGGGCAATGATCTCGGCTCGGGCGTCGGAGCCGAGCGAGTCGAGTTCGTACTGCACGACCCGCGCGGTGGTGCGTCCGCCCGCGTGCCAGCGGACGAAGGAACTCACGGCCTCGGCGAGGCGCCGGGTCGGGCTGCCCTCGGCACGGGCCGCGGTACGCAGGATGTCCAGGGCCTTCTCGTGGCCGATCCTGCTGATGCGGTGGAGCAGCTCTTCCTTGGTCTTGTAGTGGATGTAGAGCGCGGCCGGGCTCATGCCGGCGCGGCCCGCGATGTCGCGGGTCGTCGTGGCGTGGTAGCCACGCTCCGCGAACGCCTCGACGGCGGCGAGCAGCAGCCGTCGGGCCGCGTCGGGCGTGACCTCACCCCACGGCTGCGCCTCGGCGCCGGCCGTCTCCTCCGCCGTACTCATCGCTCACCCCATTCACTGGCAGGGGTAACACCATACCGGCAAGGGTGAGCGATCGCTTAGGACCGGTTCCCGCCCACTCGCCCGAGCGGGGACCGGCCGCCACGCCACGGAGCGCTCACAGCTTTTCGAACGGGTCGTGCTCCGCGAGGAGCTTCTCCAGCCGCGCCTGGTCCACCCGGCTCACGATCTGCCCGGCCTCCTGGCGGTCACGGATGACCTTGGCCAGGGTGAAGGCGGAGGTGACGAGGTACAGGACGGCGATCGCCATGAAGCCGCGCACCCAGGCGTTGGCGTCGAGCCGGACGATACCGAAGGCGGTCGCGCCCAGGGCGACGGCGAACGATGCGACGGCCTGACCGTAGAAGGCCGCCGTATTGTGCTGCTTGAGGGGTGTGTCGCTCATGGGAACAGGGTCGGCGACCGCGGTACTCCGCGCATCCGTCAGGATACTCAGACCCGCCACGGACCGGCTACTCAGACCGGCCGGTCCGCCTCCTCCCCCTGATCCGCCCCGCCCGGTCCGCCCCGTCCGTGCGGTCCCGCCCGGCGGTCTCCCCGTCTCAGAACGCCGAAACCCCGGTCAGCGCACGGCCGATGACCAGCTTCTGGATCTGGCTCGTGCCCTCGTAGAGCGTCATGACGCGGGCGTCGCGCAGCAGCTTGCCCGCCGGGTACTCGTCGATGTAGCCGTAACCGCCGTAGACCTGGAGGGCGTTGTTGGCGGCGCGGACGGCCGCCTCCGAGGCGAAGAGCTTGGCCTTGGAGGACTCGACGGCGAACGGCCGGCCGCGGTCGATCAGATCGGCGACCCGCCAGGTCAGCAGCCGGGCGGCGTCGACGTCCACGGCGATGTCGCTGATCAGTTCCTGGACGAGCTGGTGATGGGCGATGGTCTTCCCGAACTGCTCGCGCTCCCCCGCGTACCGCACGGCCGCGTCGAGCGCGGCCTGGGCTATGCCGACACAGCCCGCGGCGACCGACATGCGCCCCTTGGCGAGGGCGGACATGGCGACGGAGAAACCCTTGCCCTCGGGGGCCAGCATCGCCGACGCGGGCACACGCACGTCCTCCAGCACCAGCTCGGCGGTGGCCTGGCCGCGCAGGCCGAGCTTTCCGTGCAGGGTGCGGCGGGTCAGGCCGGGGGCGTCGGCGGGCACGAGGAAGGCGGACACGCCCTTGTGGCCGGGGGCGTCGGTGGACCGGGCGAACAACAGGACGACATCGGCCCAGGTGCCGTTGGTGATGAACGCCTTGGTGCCGTTGACGACGTAGTCGTCGCCGTCGCGCACCGCCCGGGTGGAGAGGTTGCCGGCGTCGGAACCGGTGCCCGGCTCGGTGAGGCCGAAGCAGCCGACGTACGTGCCGGAGGTGAGCCCGGGGAGCCAGGTCCGCTTCTGCTCCTCGCTGCCCCACGCGGCGACGGTCTTGGCGACCAGCCCCAGGGACACGGAGACGATCCCGCGCACGGAGGAGTCGCCGCGGCCCAGTTCCTCGGTGACCAGGCAGTACGCGAGATGGTCGCCGCCGCAGCCGCCGTACCGCTCGTCGATCGTCAGCCCGAGAAAGCCGAGGTCGCCGAGTTTCTTCACGATGCCCCGGTCGACCTCCTCCGCTCGGTCCCAGGCCGTGGCGTGGGGCACGACCTCACGCTCGACGAAGTCCCGGGCGAGCCGGCGGACGGCGCTCTGCTCCTCGCTGAGCTCCAGGTTCATGACAGTCACCCAACCCCGGGATTTTAATTACCACTGCTAGTTTTCTGGTCCAGCCCTACTATGTGCGCCATGGCCCGACCGCGCAAGCCCTTGCTCAGCACCGACCGGATCGTCGAAACGGCCCGGGAGCTCGTGGACGCGGAGGGCCTGGCGGCCCTCTCCACACGCCGGCTCGCCGCACAGCTGGGGGTCAGCGGGCCCTCGCTCTACAACCACTTCCGCACCAAGGACGAGATCCTGGAGGCGGTGGCCGACTCGGTGAGCGCACTGGTCGACCTGTCGATGTTCGAGGACGCCCGGGACTGGCGGACCGCGCTGCACGACTGGGCCGTCTCCTACCGGGCGGCGCTGCGCGCCCACCCCAACATCGTGCCGGTCCTGGCCCGCGGTCCCGGCCGCCGCCCGGCCGCCCTGCGGCTCGCCGACGCGGTCTACGGCGCGATGGCCGAGGCGGGCTGGCCGCCCGCGCAGGCCACGTCCATCGGCGCGCTGATGCGGTACTTCATCATGGGTTCGGCGCTCGGCTCCTTCGCTGGAGGCTTCGTGGACGACGCCGGCGCCTACGACCCCGCCGACTATCCCCACCTCGGCCAGGCCCATCTGCTCGCCGAGAAGCAGGAGAAGATCGACGAGCGAGCCTTCGAGACGGGCCTGACAGCGCTGCTGGACGGCCTGGCCGGGCAGTACGAGCAGGTGCGGAGCGCCGAGTAGGACCTCAGGACCTCCCGCGGGCGACACGGGTGCGGACAGGGGTCAGGGGGTCAGGGGGTCAGCCCGACCGTACGGTTCGGCCGTCGCCGAAGTGTCCGTACCGCATGCTGGGGCGCATGACCACGAAGGACCCCCGGGCCGCCGGACTCGCACGGCTCGCCGGACTGCTCGCCGACGAGACCCGGGCCGCGTGTCTGCTGGCACTGCTGGACGGCCGGGCCTGGACGGCGGGCGAGCTGGCGCGGCACGCGGGTGTCGCCCCCTCCACGCTGAGCGGGCATCTGGGCAAGCTCGTTGCCGGCGGGCTGCTCGCCGAGGAACGGCAGGGCCGGCACCGGTACGTACGGCTCGCCGACGCGCGGGCCGCCCAGCTGGTGGAGGAACTGACCGCGCAGATCGCCCCGGATGCGCACCGGCGTCCGCGCACCCTGCGGCAGGCGGGTGCGGGCTCGGCGGCGGCCCGCGGGCGGACCTGCTACGACCATCTCGCCGGCCGGCTCGGAATCGCGGTCACGGACGCGTTCACGGCCCGCGGGCTGCTGCTCCAGGACACCGGGTTCGCGCTCACCGGGACGGGCCTGCGCTGGTTCGACGCCCTCGGCATCGGCCTCGACCGGAGCGCCCGCCGCCCGCTGGCCCGCGCCTGCCTGGACTGGACGGAACGCCGCCCCCACCTCGCCGGAGCCGCCGGGGCGGCCTTGTGCCGGCATGCCCTGGACGTGCGGTGGTGCGTCCGCATCGGCTCCGAGCGCGCGGTGAAGGTGACGGAGGAGGGCGCGCGGGCACTGTCGGAGCTGCTGGGCATCGAGCAGTCGACCCTGTGACGGAGGCCGGCGGCCACCGGCCCGCCCACCGACCCGCTCGCCGGGTCCGGAGTGTCGTGCCGTAGCCCTTGCGGGCGCCTTCGCATGTGCGCGGCAACGCGGCGAGGTGCGGTGCCGGGGCCCGCGAGCCAGGCCCGGCCCGATCCGATCCGAAGGACAGGCTCTAGAAGACCACCAGGGCCCGTCCGCCCTTGCCCGCCAGCATGGTGTCGAAGGCGGCCGGGATGCCGTCCAGGGCGATCCGTTCCGTCACCAGGGCGCCCAGGTCGAACCGGCCGGCCCGGATGTGTCCGGCGAGGACGGGGAGGTCGCGGGCGGGGTCGGAGTTGCCGTAGACGCAGCCGGACAGGGTCCTGCCCCAGTGGAAGATCTCCAGGGCGTTGAAGGTGACCTGCTGGTCCTTGCCGCCGATGCCGACGACCGCGGTGCGTCCGCCGCGCCGGGTGGATTCCCAGGCGGTGCGGATGGTGATCGCTCGGCCCACGCACTCGACGGCCACGTCCACGCCCTGCTTCCCGGTGAGGGCCCGGATCTCGCGGGCGGTGGTGTCCGAGGCCACGACGTACTCGGTCGCCCCGGCGGAGCGGGCCAGTTCCTCCTTCTCCGGGGAGACGTCGACCGCGACGATCGTCGCCGCGCCCGCGATCCGGGACGCCTGGAGGGCGGCGAGGCCCACTCCCCCGACGCCGAACACGGCGACCGACTCCCCGGGCCGGACCTGCGCGCAGTGGTGGACGGCGCCGTAGCCGGTGAGCACGGCGCAGCCGAGCAGGGCGGCGTCGGTGAGCGGCACGCCGTCGGGGGCGGGCAGGACGCAGGAAGCGGGCACCACCGTCTCCTCGGCGAAGGCGGCGACGTTCAGGCCGGGGTGGAGCGCGGTGCCGTCGTCGGCGCGGTGGGCGTGCACCGCGGCGGCGCCGCTCAGGGCGTCGGCGCACAGCCACACCTCGCCGCGCACACAGGCGGGACAGACACCGCAGGAGGGCGCCCAGTTGAGGACGACGCCGTCGCCGGGCGCGACATGGGTGACGCCCTCACCGACGGAGACGACCGTGCCGGCCCCCTCGTGGCCCAGCACGGCCGGGACCGGGAGACGCATGGTGCCGTTGGTCAGGGACAGGTCGGAGTGGCAGACCCCGGCTGCGGCGAGCCGGACCCGGACCTTCCCGGGGCCGGGTTCGGGCAGGTCGATCCCCGTGATCTCCAACGGGGCGTCGACGGCGGACAGTACGGCGGCGCGGACAACCATGATGGTGGGACTCCCCTGGAACCGGAGGGACTTGGTCAGTGCTCAAGGAGCCGGTACCGAGCCGGGTCGAAACCAGCTCGGAACCGGCTCGGAACCGGCTCAGAACTGGAGGGACTTGGTCTGGAGGTACTCGGTCAGGCCGTGCACGCCGAGTTCGCGGCCCACGCCCGACTGCTTGTAACCGCCGAAGGGCGCGAGGGGGTTGAAGCGGCCACCGTTGATGTCGACCTGACCGGTCTCCATGCGGCGGGCGAACGCCGTCGCCTGTGCCTCGTCGGCGGCCCAGACAGCCCCGGCGAGTCCGTAGACGGTGCCGTTGGCGATGCGCAGGGCGTCCTCCTCGTCCTCGTAGCGCAGGACGGACAGGACGGGGCCGAAGATCTCCTCCTGGGCGATGGTCATGTCCGGGGTGACGTCGGCGAAGACGGTGGGGCTGACGAAGCAGCCCTGCTCGCGCGGCGCGTCGGGACCACCGACGACCAGGCGCGCACCCTCGGCGACGCCCTTCTCGATGTAACCACGCACCCGTTCCTGCTGCTTGGCGTTGACTAGGGGGCCGATACGGTCGCCGTACTTGGCGGCGGCGGCCGCGGCAAGCTCGACGGCCTCGTCGTACTGGTCGCGGTGGACCAGCATGCGGGTCCAGGCGCTGCACGTCTGGCCGGAGTTGGACATCACGTTGGCGACCCCGACGTTGACCGCCCGTGCCAGGTCGGCGCCGGGGAGGATCACGTTGGCGGACTTGCCGCCGAGTTCGAGGGCGATCTTCTTGACGGCGGCCGCGGCGACGGCGCCGATCCGGCGGCCGACGGCGGTGGAACCGGTGAAGGAGACCAGATCGACGTCCGGGTGTTCGGCGAGGGCCTGGCCGGCCACCGGGCCGAGGCCGGTGACCAGGTTGAACACGCCCGCCGGGACACCGGCCTCGTGCACCGCCTCCGCGAGGAGCCGGGCGACCAGCGGGGTGTCCTCGGCGGGCTTGACCACGATCGTGCAGCCGGCGGCGAGGGCCGGGGCGGCCTTGGCGACGATCTGGTGCAGGGGGTAGTTCCAGGGGGTGATCGCGCCGACCACCCCGACCGGCTCGTGGAGGACGGTCGAGTTGCCCGTCCGCTCCTCGAAGGGGTACGTCGCCGCCAGCTCGGCGTACGAGCCCGCCACCCCGATCGGCACGGCCGCGTGCACGGTCTGCGAGAGCTTCAGGGGTGCTCCGAGTTCGGCGGTCACCGTCTGCGCGATCTCGTCCTGCCGGGCCACCAGCACGTCACGGAGGGCGGCGAGACGGGCCGCGCGCTCGGCGGGCGCGGTCGCGGCCCAGCCGGGGAGGGCGGCGCGGGCCGCCCGCACGGCGGCGTCCACGTCCTCGACGGTGCCGGCGGGGACGGTGGCGATCACCTGCCCGTCGGCCGGGTTCACGACCTCGATCACGTCCGGGCCGGCGGCGGGGCGCCAGGCGCCGTCGATGTACATGCCGTCGTATGCCTTCATCGCACTTCCTCCGGGGCGGGGCGTCGTCATCCACCTCATAAACTAGCGGCGCTAATTTAATGACGCCAGAGGGCCACGGCCACGGACCGGCAGCGGCCGATGCGGGTACGGGTGTGTACGAGTGTGTACGGACGGCGCTCGCCGCGTCACTCGTCCAGGTCGGGCAGTTGCGCCGGGACGTCGTGCCCTGCCCCGGACGCGGTCCCGGGTGCGATCCCCGGTGCGATCTCGACGGGCACCCCGTTGAGCACGGCGTTGCCCGACAGTGGGTCGAGGAGGCTGCCGTCGAGCAGTTGGTTGACGTTGACGCCTGGGTCGGCCGCCGCGTGCCGCAGTCGGGTGCCGGGCCGGTCGTGGCCCCAGCCGTGCGGCAGGCTCACCACGCCCCGGCGCAGCCCGTCGGTCACTTCGGCGGGCGCGGTCACCTCTCCCCCGGCGCCCCGGACGTGTACCGGCTGTCCGTCCCGGATGCCGAGGCGTTCGGCGTCGTCGGGGTGGATCTGCAGGGTGCACCGGTTGGTGCCGCCGGTGAGGGCGGGCACGTTGTGCATCCAGCTGTTGTTGGAGCGCAGATGGCGGCGGCCGACCAGGACGAAGCCGTCGGGGCGTTCGTCGAGGGCGGCGCGCAGCCGGGGAAGGTCGGCGGCGATCGGTTCCGGCAGAAGCTCCACCTGCCCGCTGCGGGTCTTCAAGGGCTGCGGAAGGCGGGGGCTCAGGGGTCCGAGGTCGATGCCGTGCGGGTGGGCGAGCAGCCGGTCGAGGGTGAGGCCGTCCGGGTCTGCGCCGAAGCCGTCGCCATAGGGGCCGAGGCGGAGCATCATGTCCAGCCGCCGCTCGGGGCCGTCGTGGCCGGTGAGCAGCCCCGCGAGTTCCTCCGGGTCGCGGCCGTGCACCGGGGAGTGCGGGTCTTTCACCGCCCTGCCGAGGGTCTGGTCGACGACCAGCCGGTCGACGGCCGCCGGGTCGGCGCCGTGCCCGCCGGTGGCGGCGAGGACGAGCCGGGCCAGGATCTCGGTCTCCGGCATGCGCCCTGGTTCCGGCGGGAGGGCGGGGCGGGTGTAGCGGACCTGGTTGCGTACGGCGAGGGTGTTGAAGGCGAAGTCGTGGTGCGGGCTCTGCGCGGGCGGGGGCGGCGGCAGGACGACGTGGGCGTGGCGCGAGGTCTCGTTGAGGTACGGGTCGACGCTGACCATGAAGTCGAGACAGCCGAGGGCCTTGTCCAGACGGTCACCGTCGGGTGCGGACAGGACCGGGTTGGCGGCGACGGCGATGAGGGCCCGCAGCGGTTCGCCTTCCTCGGTGGCGGTGTCGATCTCCTCGGCGAGGGCGGAGAGCGGCAGTTCGCCCTTGGCCTCGGGGTGCCGGCTCACCCGGGAGTGCCAGCGTCCGAGGGCGAAGCCGCGGCCGGGTCCGGCGGGGCGCGGGGTCTTGTCGGTGGCGGCACGGGGGAAGAGGGCCCCGCCGGGCCGGTCGAGGTTGCCGGTGAGGATGTTGAGAACGTCGACGAGCCAGCTGGCCAGGGTGCCGTGCGGGACGGTGCAGCTGCCGATGCGGCCGTAGACGGCGGCGGTGGGGGCGGCGGCGAGTTCGCGGGCGAGGATGCGGATGGTGTCCGCGTCGACGTCACAGGCCGGGGCGACGGCCTCGGGGGTGAAGTCCTGGACGGCGTCGGCGAGTTCGGCGACACCTTGCACATGGGGAGCGCAGTCCCCCAGGTCGACGAGGTGCTCCTCGACGAGCACGGACGCCATCGCCGCGAGCAGCAGGGCGTCGGTGCCGGGCCGGATGGCGATGTGCCGGTCGGCGAGGCGGGCGGTGCGGGTGCGGCGCGGATCGACGACGGTGAGGGTGCCACCACGGGCCCTGAGCGCCCTGAGGCGGCCGGGGAAGTCGGGTGCCGTGCACAGACTCCCGTTGGATTCCAGGGGGTTGGCGCCGATCAGCAGTAGGTGGTCGGTGCGGTCGAGATCGGGCACGGGGATCGCGTTGGCGTCGCCGAAGAGAAGTCCGCTGGACACGTGCTTGGGCATCTGGTCGACGGTGGAGGCGGTGAACAGACTGCGGGTGCCGAGCCCGGCGATCAGGACGGGCGGGTAGAGGGCGCCGGCCACGGTGTGCACGTTGGGGTTGCCGAGGACGACTCCGACGGCGTTCGGGCCGTGGCGTTCGACGACGGGCCGGATACCGGCGGCGACCGCGTCGAACGCCTCCTCCCAACTGGCCTCGCGCAACACGCCGTCGACCCGGACGAGCGGGCCGCGCAGCCGGTCGGGGTCGGCGTCGACGGCGGGGAAGGAGGCGCCCTTGGGGCAGATGAATCCCTTGCTGAAGACGTCGTCGCGGTCGCCCCGGGCACCGGTGACCCTGCCTTCGTCGAGGGTGAGGGTCAGGCCGCAGGTGGCCTCGCACAGAGGGCAGATACGAAGGGCGGTGCGGGACATGGAACCTCCCGGGTACGGCGGCGGTGACGCACGGACAGGCGGGCGGACGGGCAGGCGCACGGGCAAGCGCGGAGACAGCCGCACGGACCGGCCGACGGACCGAGCATACCGACCGGTACGCATGCGCGGGAGCCCCGTACCGGTTCGTTCTCGGCCGAACGGCAGGGGCCCGTCGCGGGCCGACGGCCGGTTCGCCGCCCGGTCCCGCGGCGAGAGGCGGGCGGGCCGGCTTCCGGATCAGTCCAGTACGCGTGCCAGATAGGCACGCAGCATCTCCCTCAGTTCGGCGATGATCTCCTCGTCACCCTCGGGCGCCATCCGGAAGGCGAGGTGGACGAGGGCGTCTGCGGTCTCGACGGCGATGAGGAAGCCACGGCGCAGTTCCTCGTCCGGTTCGCGGTCCAGGTAGCCGGACAGCAGGCCGGTGAGGTGGTCGGCGACGCGGTGGTTGGGTTCGGTCCGGCGGGTGCCGACGGGAATCTGGTTGCCGAAGTCGACCAGGGAGAAGCCGGGCGCGGTGCGCTTCATGTCCAGGTAACCGTCGAGCACGACGTCCATGGCCTGCCGCCAGCCCGGGTCGCCGGTGACCGCATTCAGGCGGTCGGTGACCTGCCGCGTGAAGCACTCCAGGTTGCGCTGGGCCAGTGCGTCGGCCATCTCACGCTTGTTGCCGAAGAAGCGGTAGACGGAGCCGACGGGCACACCGGCGCGCTGCGCGACGGCGCGGGTGCTCAGGGCGTCATAGCCGACCTCGTCGAGGAGCGCGGCGCAGGCGTCCAGGATTCTGGCCAGCCGTTCGGTGCTGCGGCGCTGCACGGGCGCGCGGCGCAGCGAGGTCGCGTGGGACACGGGCACAGGCACGGGCACGGGTTCATCCTGCCCTTCGGCCCCGGTCGGGTGAACCCCGGCCCCCGGCGGGGCCGGGGGCCGCCGTTCCTCGCTCCGTCTCGTTCGGGGCCGTGGTGGGGCTCGATTCCGAGACCGTGATGTCGGCCGTGCTCTCCACCGGTTTTCCGCCCACGGCCCACACCGAGCCGTCGTCCGCGTAGAGGCGGACGGTGACCTGGTGCGTGCCGCGCCGGACGGTGTGCGCGGAGAGGTGGTGGCCGGGTGTGCGCAGCAGGGCGACGAGGCGGTCGTTCACGTAGAGGTGCGCGAGGCCGCGGCCGGGCACCGCCCGGTCGGCGGTGCCGTCCGGCGAGAAGCGGAAGTTGCGTATGCGCAGTCGTACGTCCCAGCCGCCGTCGGTGTCGGGCGTGACCTCTACGCCGACCTCGGGAGCACCCTCCTCCTCCACCTCGCGGTAGGGCCGGCCCTCATCGTCCCGCTCCTCCAGGAGTTCGCCCACCGGCGACGGCGTCCCGGCGCCCTGCTCCTTCTCCTGGGCGGCACGCGAGCCGCAGCCCGCGGATCCGGCCAGCAGTACACCGCACACCGCGAGCGCGGTGATCAGCCTCCCCGTCCACGCCATGCGGGGGAGCTTAGAACAGGCGTCCGGTCGCACGGATCCCCCTGGAGTCGGGTTCCGCCTCCTCCCTCTAGAGGAGGGCGGGGTACTACGGGAGGAGAGCGACAGTCGGGCCGGGGTGGAGTGGGCCGGAGTGGGGCGAGCGGCATTCGGGGGAGGCGGGCACCGCCGCACCTCGGGAGGCGATGTCGCGTGTCCCTCTTGCGCCGGGGAAATCGCAATCCTACGGTGATGCATAGGAATCGCACGCAAGGGAGCAGCGAAGATGAGCGATGGGGGCACCGCCCGCGCGAGCGCATTCGAGCGTGGGGGAGCGCGCAAGGCCGTCGAGGGACTCGGTCACCTCTCCGGTTTCGGCAACGAGCACAGCTCCGAGGCGGTCCCGGGCGCCCTGCCCGAGGGACGCAACACGCCGCAGCGCGCGCCGCTCGGGCTGTACGCGGAACAGCTGAGCGGTACGGCGTTCACCGAGCCGCGGGCCCACAACCGCCGGTCGTGGCTGTACCGGATCCGTCCGTCGGCCGCGCACCCGGCGTTCACCCGCACGGGCAACGGGGCGATCCGCAGCGCACCCTTCAACCAGACGGTGCCCGACCCCAACCGCCTGCGGTGGAACCCGCTGCCCGCACCGGCCGAGGGCACGGACTTCCTGGCCGGCCTGTGGACGCTGGGCGGCAACGGCGACGTCACCCAGCGCGCCGGCATGGCGGTGCATCTCTATCACGCGAACGCGTCTATGGACCGGGTGTTCAGCGATGCCGACGGTGAACTGCTGATCGTCCCGGAGCAGGGCGGGCTGGTGCTGCGGACCGAGTTCGGGCTGCTGCATGTGGAGCCGGGACACATCGCGCTGATTCCCCGTGGGGTGCGCTTCCGGGTGGAGCTTCTGGACGATATGGCCCGCGGCTATGTGTGCGAGAACTACGGTGCCTCCTTCCGGCTTCCCGACCTCGGTCCCATCGGCGCCAACGGTCTGGCGAACGCACGGGACTTCCGGGCGCCCGTCGCCGCGTACGAGGAGGTCGAGGGGCCGGTGGAGGTGGTGAACAAGTTCTGCGGCAACCTCTGGTCGGCCACCTACGGCCACTCCCCGCTGGATGTCGTCGCCTGGCACGGCAACCATGTGCCGTACGCCTACGATCTGCGCCGCTTCAATGTGATGGGCACCATCTCGTACGACCATCCGGACCCGTCGGTCTTCACCGTACTGACGGCGCCGAGCGATACGCCGGGGCTGGCGGGGGTGGACTTCGTGGTGTTCGCGCCGCGCTGGCTGGTGGGCGAGGACACCTTCCGGCCGCCGTACTTCCACCGGAACGTGATGAGCGAGTACATGGGCCTGATCGAAGGCGCCTACGACGCGAAGGCGGAGGGGTTCGTGCCGGGCGGCGGCTCGCTGCACAACATGATGTCGGCGCACGGGCCGGACCGGGAGACGTTCGACAGGGCGAGCGCCGCCGAGCTGCGCCCGCAGAAGATCGACGACGGTCTCGCGTTCATGTTCGAGACGCGCTGGCCGATGTCCCTGACACCGCAGGCGGCACGCGCGGAACATCTGCAGCAGCGTTACGACGACGTGTGGCAGGGCCTCGAACGTCATTTCCGCACGGTGCAGTCCGGGTGACCCGGGTCGTCAAGGACGGCCCGGGCGGACCGGTTCGACTCCGGGGTGTCACAGCCGGTGTCGGCACACCCCCACGTCTCACATTGCACTGGACGTTCCCGACCGGTACGGATAGCCCGTGACCTCCTTCGCGCCGGATTCGATCGTCCTGAACCGCAAGCTGCCGCTCTGGTATCAGGTGTCGCAGTCGCTGCGTGCCTCGATCCTCGGTCGCTCGGCCCGGGACCCACTGCGCCTGCCCACCGAGGAACAACTGGCGGGGCACTACGGAGTGAGTGTGCTGACCATGCGGCAGGCGCTGAAGGAGCTGGAGGACGAAGGGCTGATCACCCGGCACCGCCGGCGCGGCACGTTCATCGAGCCCCATGCCCTCCGGGGCGCCCCGGTGCGGCTGTTGGGGTCGGTGGACGCGATCGTGGCCCAGCAGTCCGGCATGACGACCGAACTGCTGGAGCACGGCACCGCGCCGGTGCCTGCCGAACTCGCCGAGTACTTCCCCGGGCTGACGGAGGCGGCGGCCTACCACCGGCTGCGCAGTGACGAGAAGACCGGCGAGCCGACCAACCACGCCCGCAACTACGTCCGTCCGGAACTCGCCGCCCGGATCGACCTGGAGGAGCTGCGACGCCGGCCGATGACCAAGGTGCTGCGTGACGTCGTCGGGGTGGAGATCAGCCGCATCACGGACACCGTTCAGGCGCGGCTCGCGGATCCGGAGACGGCCCGGCTGCTCCGGGTTCCGCTGCTCAGCCCGATCCTGCACTACACCGGCATCACCTACGACACCGACGGCGTCCCTCTGGACGTGGCCGTGATCAACTACCGGGGCGACCGCTTCTCCTTCACCGTGACCCTGGACGCCACCTGATCCCGCCCGCCCCTCAGGTCGTACGATGCCCAGCGTGACGCACGACGACGCTCCGCTGCTGGCGGACCTCATGCCGTGGTCCGTCGCACCGCCACGGCTCGGCCGGGCATGGCCGGCGGCACCCGATCCGGCGGCCCTGAAAGCCCGTTGGGATGCTCTGATGAAGGCCGCGGGACCGGACAGGGAGACCCTGTTGCAGCCGACCCGCTCACGGACCGGGCACACGGCGGTCGGGCAGCTTCCGGGCCGGTCGGGCGGCACGGAGCGACTGACGCGCGCCTCGGGCCCGTGCCCGGAGCCGGTCCGCGTGCTGCGCTCCCCCTTCGACGAGCAGTGGCTGATTCCCGACCAACGGCTGATCGACGCGGCCCGCCCCGAGCTGTGGCGGGTGGCGGACGAGCGGCAGATCTTCCTCGTCGAGACCGGGACCGTGACGGGACGCGGGGCACGCACACGGGGTGAAAGCACCAGGGGCAGCGCTGCCGGCACCGGCGACGCCGGTGCCACCGCCGGTCCTCAGCTCCTCGTCACCTGCCTGCTGCCGGTGCTCCGTCCCGGCCGGGTCCGCCCGTTGTACCGCCGGCCCGGGGGCGCGGAACCGAACCTGGCCCCGGGCCTGTCCGGGCACCTGACGGCACGCCTCGGCCGGGAGGTACCGGCCGTCGACGTGCTCGCCTGGATGACGGCCGTGGTGCGGCCCGGCCCCGGAGGGCTCGCGGTGCCGCTCACCGGGGACCTCGGCGTGTGGGACGCGGGTGTGGAGGTGGGGCGCCGGGTGCTGTGGCTGATGCGGCGCGACGGGGAGCGCCCCCGGCTCCCGGGCGGACGCCGCCCCTACGTCCGCGCCCCGCTCCCGTCCCGCCCGCCGACCGTCCGGTACGACCGCGACGAGGAGACCCTGCTCTTCGACGAGGGCCGCATCTCGCCGGTGCCGCCGGCGGCCTGGGACTATGAGGTGGCCGGGGTCCCGGTGCTGGAGCAGTGGTGTGCGGCCCGTACGGAGGAGGCCGAGCCCGGGACGCTGGAGGCGATCCGTCCGGCCTGCTGGCCGCAGAGCTGGACGTCGGAGCTGTTGGAGCTGATCACGGTCCTCACTCTGCTCGCCGAGCTGCGCCCGCGGCAAGCCGCGTTGGCAGACCGTGCGACGGCCGATCCGATCACGCCGACGGAGTTGCGCCGGGCGGGCGTGCTCCCCGTACCACGGTCGGCGCACGGGCCCGCCTCGGTCCTGGACGCGCACGAGGAAGGACCGGAGGGCCAGCTCACGCTGATCTGACACGACACACCGCGGATCCGGACCGGCCCCGCTCCCTGCCGGTCCCCCACCGGATCCGGCCCACCGGCCCTCGTCAGTGACCGTCGCCGGAGCCATCGAGCACCCGTTCGGGGGTCTGTTCGAACACCGCATCCGTGGCGGCCGGCCCCGCGCTCTCCTGCTCCTGCGACCAGGGCCGCCGGGCCGGCTGCGCACGGTCGCGGAGCGGAATCCGATCGGCGCGGTGCCGGCAGCGCTGCGGGACCTCTTCGGCAACGCTTCTGTACCAAAAGGGGCGGCCCGACCCATGGCACACCCGGTCGCGGATCGCCGACCTGGTACGCGGTACCGGTCGCGATGTTCGTTCCGCTCCCGGTACGGCGGTACACACGCGGGAGGCCGTGGGACTCACGCCGCACGGAAGGTTGTAGCCGCAGGGCTCACGGGCACAGGCCGGTGGGCGGCAGGAGCGAGTGCCGGGGAGCGACAGGGGCCGGGGGCGGGACGGCAGAAGCCCGCACACCCCCGGATCACTGCCGGGTGGATCGGGGCGCCGGGAGGAACGTGACCAGAACGAGGTACCGAGAGGGGTGCCGGAGGAGGACGACGTGCCTGTGCCGGAGCGCACCGGTGGGCGGCGCCGCACGCCGTGGGGTGGCGGGCGGCGCGTGCGCGGTGTGTCACGCCGGGACGGGGAGCCCGCCCGAACGCGGAACTAGTGGCTGCCGAAGAGGGAGCGGCGCAGCCGGCGCAGCGGGGCGAAGAGCGAGACACGGCTCGTCCGTGCCCGTGAGCCCTTGGCTCCGCGGTCGTGCCTGTCACGCGCTGTCAGTTCGCGCATCAGTGACGTCGCCTCGGCCGTCTCCCGCTGCGGGACGGCGGGTCCCGCCAGTACCGAGAGGTGACGGTCCAGGCGCGTACTGGTCGCGCTGCTTCCGCAGGTGATCGCAGGGACCCTGGCCCTGCTGCGCACCGTTATCTGATCCATGTCACTCCCCACCCGTACGAGTCCGCCCGGCCCGGGCAGGTTAACCCTATCGCCCCGCCCGGGCGCTCGCGTATCTCAGTCGCAGGATTCACCTTCCCCGTAAGGAGGTTGACGAACACTCGACGGTTACTCTCCGAATCCAACCGCTTTCAGGGCGAGTTGGACGACCGGCTGAGTTGTGGGCTGCGGCGATCCTCCCCCCGGCTCGACGGTTACGGCGAGTGACGTCGCGGAGATGTCGAGGTCGGAGGCGACGAGGGGCGCGTCGCTCTCGAAGAGCCCGAGGGAGCGCGGTTGCGCGCCGGGGCGCATGAGCCAGAGCTGACGCACACGTCCGTTCGGCGGGTTGTCGTATCCGCCGAGGGTGACAACGGCGCTCCGTTCCGATGCGGAAGCGATCACTCCGATCGTGCCGCCCCGGGCGTCGCGGCCGCTGCTCGCGAGGGCGTCCGGAGCGGCGAGAACGTGGGCGATCTCACGTCCCCGGTCCCGTTCGGCGGTCAGTTGGTCCTGGGTCCGGTTCGCCTGGACGGCGAACAACGCGGCGACGACGAGGGCAGCGGCGGCGGTGGCCGTCGCGAAGGGCACGAACAGCGGCATCCGGCGCGGCCCGCCGGTCTGCGGCACGGGCCCGGTCCCCCATACGTGGGGCGGGAGTTGCGGTGCCCGCGCGCCCTTCTGTTCCTGGGTCCCGGGTGCGGGGTCCTGCGGGGTGGCCCGCACGGCGGCCATGACCCGGTCGCGCAGGGCGGGGGGCGCGGGGGCGGCCGTGGACCAGGCGAGGCGGACGGCGTCCTCGGCGAGGACGCGTACCTCGGCGGCACAGCGACGGCAGGTCGTCAGATGCCGCTCGAAACGGATGCGTTCGGCGGGTTCGAGTGCGTCGAGCGCGTAGGGTGCGGCCAGCGAATGGAGGTCTCCGCGACCCCCGCGGCCCAAGAACCGGTCCAGGAAGCTCATGCGGCACCTCCCAGGCAGTGGCGCAGTCGGGTCAGGCCGTCGCGCATGCGGGTCTTGACCGTACCGAGCGGCAGGGAGAGCCGTTCGGCCACCTCTCGGTAGGTGTAGCCGTCGTAGTAGGCGAGGGTGACCGACTGCCGCTGCAGCGCGGTGAGCCGGTCCAGGCAGCGGCGCACCCACTCGCGTTCGAGGCCGGCCTCGACCTCCTCGGCGACCTGGTCGAACGCGGGCCCGCTGCCGCGCCGGGCGGCTTCACGCTGCTCGCGCTCCCCTGCCGCACGGGCACTGCGCACCCGGTCGACGGCCCGGCGGTGGGCGAGGGTGAGCACCCAGGACAGTGCGCTGCCCCGCTCGGGGTCGAACCGGGCGGCGGAGCGCCAGAGCTCGAGCAGCACCTCCTGGACGACCTCCTCCGACTGGGCGGGGTCGCGCACCACTCTTCGCACCAGTCCGTACACCGGCCCGGACACCAGTCCGTACAGCGTCTCGAATGCCTTCTGGTCGCCCCCTGCCACCCGCACCAGAAGCTCGTCCGCCTCCAACGCGCACCCCCCTCTCCCGGCCCCTTCGGGCCACCCGGTCACCCGAGGCATGCGCAGCGAGCGCGCCTCCGGATGGGATTACGGATCAACGGATCGAAAACGCGGGTCGAACAGCGAGAAATACTAAGGGCGTTCAGCTGCGGCGGACCCGTCGGAACATTTTCGCCTCCCGACCAATCCGGTCCGGGCGCGGCTCCGAATCCCGGTGCGTCAGGCAAGTTGGCACTGAGGACGGACGGCATGACACCTAACTCCAGGACCGGCGCGGGACGCAGGAACCTCGCGACCCTGATCTGTGGCGCGCTGGCCGCCGGTGGGCTGGCCGCCGCCGGCACGGCAGCGCTGGAACCGGGGGCGGCCGCCGCCTCCAGTCACCGGGAGGCCCCGCTGGTCTCGGGCACTCCGCAGTACGACAACACCGACCTGTACGCGTTCGTCAGCCCCGACAAGCCGGACACGACGACGATCATCGCGAACTGGATCCCGTTCGAGGAGCCGGCCGGCGGACCGAACTTCTTCACGTTCGCCGAGGACGCGCAGTACGACATCCACATCGACACCAACGGCGACGCGCAGGGCGAGCTGCTGTTCCGCTACACCTTCAGGACACACACGAAGAACGAGAAGACGTTCCTCTACAACACGGGCCCGGTCACCAGCCTGGACGACCCGGACCTCAACATCACGCAGACCTACGACATCGAGCTGCTGAAGCTGAAGGACCAGCACCTGGTGTCCCGTACGAAGATCGCGGACGACGTCCCGGTGGCGCCGTCGAACGTCGGCAAGGCGTCCATGCCGGACTACGACGCGCTCCGCAAGCAGGCCGTGCACGAACTGGCGGGCGGGGCGACGACGTTCGCCGGGCAGGCCGACGACCCGTTCTTCCTGGACCTGCGCGTCTTCGACCTGCTGTACGGCGGGAACCTCTCCGAGGTCGGCAATGACACCCTCAAGGGGTACAACGTCAACTCGCTGGCCCTCCAGCTGCCGACGCACATGATCGCCGAGTCGGCGGACCAGCCGGTCGTCGGCATCTGGTCCACGACCCAGCGCAAGAACGCCAAGGGGCAGTTCACCCAGGTGTCGCGGCTGGGCAATCCGCTGGTGAACGAGGTCGTCAACCCGCTGAAGGACAAGGACACGTTCAACGCGTCCGCGCCGTGGGACGACGCACAGTTCCTGAAGAACGTCACGAACCCGGAACTGCCGAAGCTCATCGAGGCGATCTACAAGATCGAGGCGCCCGCCGAGCCGCGCAACGACCTCGTCGACGTCTTCCTCAAGGGCGTCGAAGGGCTCAACCAGCCGCCGCACGTGACGCCGTCGGAGATGCTGCGCCTCAACACGTCGATCGAGCCCGCGGCCGAACCGAAGCGGCTCGGTGTGCTGGACGGCGACAACGCCGGCTTCCCCAACGGGCGCCGGCTGACGGACGACGTGATCGACGCGGCGCTCCAGGTCGTCGAGGGCGAGCTGGTCGGCGCGGCGAACGACCTCGGTGACGCGGTCGACGCCAACGACAAGGAGTTCGGCGCCTCGTTCCCGTATCTGGCCAACCCGACGGAGGGGTCGCGCGGTCCGCTCGCCGAGGGTGTGGACAGCGGCAACGACGTACGCAACCAGCTCGGTGACGCGCTGCGGCCGGCCGGGGCCGGGGGCTCCGACGACACCACTCTGATCGCCGCCTCCGCGGGGGCGGGAGCCTTCGGGATCCTGCTGATCGGCGGGGCCCTGATGTGGTGGCGCAGGATGCGCGGCCGGGCGTACTGAGCCCTCCGCGTCCACCGGAGCGGGGCGGGTGGTCCCGGGCTCCGGCCTTCCCTCCCCCCACCGGCAGGCGGGCCTCCGGCCCGCCCCGGTGAGCAGGCGCGGCCCGTCCCCTCCATCCCCGCGGCACGGGCCGCGCCGCCGACCCCCCGCACCCAGCGGGCAAGCGGGCAAACGAGCAAGTGAGCAAGCAACCGAGGAGAGGCATGCCTCCGCGTACGAACGACCACGACCCGGAGAGCGGCCGGGACACCGGGCCGGCGGAGCCCACAGGGCTGTCCGGGCCCTCCGCACCCACGGGGCCCGCCGCACCGCCGGGCACCACGGACACGCGGCCGGACGCCGGCAACCGGGCCGACGCCCGCACCGACACCGGGCCCGGGGCCGCCACCCACACCCAGACGGGGGCCGAGACCGGGACCAGGGCCGGGACCAGGGCCGGGACCAGGACCGAGGCCGGGACCGAGGCCAAGACCGGAACCAGGGCCGGGACCAGGACCGAGGCCGGGACCGAGGCCAAGACCGGAACCAGGGCCGGGACCAGGACCGAGGCCAAGGCCGGAACCGGGGCCGGGGCCACCGGCCGCTCCGGGTCCAGGGCCGGGGCCGAGACCGCCGGGCCCGGCCCGGGAGCCTCCCCACCCGGCGTGCGCGTGGCCTCTCTGCGCCGGTTCTCCGCCGCCGCGCGCCGCTCGCGCGGGGCGCATCTCACGGTGTGCGCCGCGTTGCTGGCGGTCGCGATGACCGCCGGGGCGGTCGCCGCCGGCGGCCGGGACGGAGCACAGTCCGGAGCGCGGGCCGGCACCGATGCCGCTCCCGCGGCCGGGGCGCTCGCGGCCGGTGTGCTCGCTGGGGGTGACCTGGACGCGGGGATCCGTGCCCTGCAGTCCCATCTCCGCGCCCAGCCACGGGACGTCAGCGCCTGGGCAAGCCTGGGGCTCGCCTACGTCGAGCAGGCGCGGACCAAGGGGGACCCGTCACGCTACCCGCAGGCCGAGCGGGCGTTCGACCGCTCCCTCGCACTCGAATCCGGCAATGAGCAGGCCCTGGCCGGCCGTGCCGCCCTCGCCGCGGCCCGGCACGACTTCTCCGGCGCCCTGAAGTACGCCGACCGGGCCCTGAAGCAGAACCCCTACAGCGAGCGCGCCCTGTCCTCCCGTATCGACGCCCTCGTGGAGCTCGGCCGGTACGACGAGGCAGCCGAGGCAGCCGACACGGCGGACAGCAGGCGGCCGGGGGTGCCCGTCTTCACGCGGTACGCGTACGTGCGGGAGCTGCACGGCGACGTGCGGACCGCGCGCGAGGTGCTGGAGCGGGCCCTGAAGGGCGCGTCCGCACCCGCCGACGTGGCGTACGTGGCGACCGCGCTCGGCCAACTGGCCTGGAACCAGGGCGACCACGAGACCGCGCTCACCCACTTCGCCCGTGCTCTCGCCGCCGACGAGAACCACCTTCCCGCGTTGGAGGGCCGGGCCCGTGCGCAGGCCGCGAACGGTGACCGCGCGGGCGCGATCGGGACGCTGGAACGGGTCGTCGCCCGCTCCCCGCTACCCGGCCCGCTGGTCGCCCTCGGCGAGCTGTACGAGGCCCGGGGCGCCGACGGCGACCGTACGAAGGCGGCCGACCAGTACGCCCTCGTCGACGCCCAGGCCGCCCTCGCCCGCGCCGGCGGGGTCAACGCCGACCTCGACACCGCGCTCGCCGCCGCCGACCACGGCGACCCCGAAACGGCCCTGCGCGCGGCCCGCGCCGAATGGGACCGCCGGCACAGTGTGCACACCGCGGACGCGCTCGCCTGGGCGCTGCACCGGAGCGGGCGATCCGAGGAGGCGCTCCCCCACGCCCGCCGGGCGACGGCCACCGGCTACCGCAACGCCGCCTTCCTCCACCACCGCGGCATGATCGAACTCGCCACCGGCCACGACGGCGACGCCCGCCGGTCCCTCACTGCGGCCCTGGAACTGAACCCCGGCTTCTCCCTCCTCGGCGCCCGCGCGGCCCGCGCCGCCCTCGAGGACCTGGAGGCGGCACGGTGAACCTCCGCCGCTCCCCGGCCGACGGCGCCGGCCGCCGTCTCGCCACCGGTTCTGCCCTCCTCGCCGCCGCCTGCGCACTCACGCTGGTCCCGGCGACAGCGGCGAGCGCGCATCCGCTCGGCAACTTCACCGTCAACCGGTACGACGGCCTGGTCGCCGCGCCGGGCGAACTCCGCGTCCACCACGTCGAGGACCTCGCCGAGATCCCGGCCACCCAGGCGAAGCCGGACGTCGAGGCACTGGGCGCGGCCGAGTGGGCGCGTCGGCGATGCGCCGGAGCCGCCCGCGACAGCGAGGTCCGGGTGGACGGGCGTACGGTCCCGGTCACCGTGCGGAGCAGCCGCGCGCGGGTGCGCCCCGGTCAGGCCGGGCTCGACACGCTGCGCGTGGAGTGCGGGCTGGCCGCTCCGCTGCCCGAGGACGGCACGGTGGACGTCTCCTTCCGCGGGGCCGGGGCGTCCTCGGGTCCCGGCTGGCGGGAGGTCACCGCCCGCGGTGACCGGATGACGCTGGCCGCGTCGGACGTGCCCGAGACGTCGATGTCACGTGAACTGACCGATTACCCTGAGGAGTTGCTGTCCTCACCGGCCGACACGGCGACCGCGTCCCTCCGGGTGCGCGCGGGCGGGCCGGCGCTGGCGGGGAAGGACACCGAAGCGCCCGCCGCCTCCGTGCTGCCCCGCGGTGCGGACCGGTGGACCCGTGCCCTCGACGACCTCGTCGCCCGGCACGACCTCACGGCGGGGTTCGCGGCGCTCGCTCTGCTGATCGCGGTGGTTCTCGGCGCGATGCACGCGCTCGCGCCGGGTCACGGCAAGACGCTCATGGCCGCGACGGCGGCGGCCCGGGGCGGCAGGGCCCGACTGCGGGACGTCCTGCCGATGGCCGCCTCGGTGACGGTCACCCACACCCTCGGCGTGGTGGCGCTCGGCCTGCTGGTCACGGCCGGTTCGGCCGCCACGCCCTCGGTCGTCGCCTGGCTCGGCATCGCGAGCGGCGCCCTTGTCACCCTGGCGGGCGCGAGCCTCCTGCGCCGGGCCCTGCGCAACCGGAACGCCGGGCAGGGCCACCCGCATCACCACGGGCACGAACACGGGCATGACCACACGCACGACCATGACCACGGCCACGCCCAGGCGGACGGGGCACACCCCCGCACCGTCGCGCACACCCACGCCCACACCGTCGAGCACACCCACGGGGGTCGTACCCACACCCACGCCGTCGCCCCCACGCTGCGCGGCACCATTCTGCTCGGTCTCGCCGGCGGGCTGGTGCCCAGTCCGTCCGCCGTGGTCGTGCTGGTGGGCGCCGCGGCGCTCGGGCAGGCCTGGTTCGGGTTGCTGCTCGTCGTCGCGTACGGCGTCGGACTGGCTCTCACCCTCACCGCCGCCGGGTACGCCGTGGTGAAGGCGGGCAGCGGCGTGAACCGGCTCCTGGCCCGGCGCCCGCACTGGACCGCACGCCCGGTGGTCGCGCTGATACGCCGGAGTGCGCCCCTGGGATCGGCATTCGTCGTCGTGGCCCTGGGAGCCGGATTGGTGTTCAGGGGGGCGGCATCCGCGCTGGGCTGAGCTACTTTCATGAGGAAACGGAGAATTCGCCCGGATGTGATGGGGGGCGCCATGTCCGAGGAACCGGGCAGTGAGCGGGTGATCGCGGGCCGGTACCGGCTGCTGTCACCGCTGGGCGAGGGCGGCATGGGGACCGTGTGGCGGGCCCGTGACGAGGTGCTGCGCCGCGAGGTCGCCGTCAAGGAGGTCCGCGCCCCGGCCGGGCTGCCGGCGCCCGACGTGGAGCGGATGTACGCCCGGCTGGAGCGGGAGGCGTGGGCGGCCGCCCGGATCGCCGACCGCAATGTGGTGACGGTGTACGACGTGGCGACCGAGGACGGACGCCCATGGATCGTCATGGAGCTGGTCCGCGGCCTGTCCCTGGCCGAGGTGCTGGACGCCGAGGGCCCGCTGGACCCGCAGCGTGCCGCGCACGTCGGCGCGGAGGTGCTCGCCGCGCTGCGCGCCGCGCACGGTGCCGGGGTGCTGCACCGCGATGTGAAGCCCGCCAACGTGCTGCTCGCGAACGACGGGCGGATCGTGCTCACCGACTTCGGGATCGCCACGGTCGAGGGCAGCTCCGCGCTGACCATGACCGGTGAGGTGATCGGATCACCCGAGTTCCTCGCCCCGGAGCGGGCGCTGGGCCGCACCCCCGGTCCCGAGTCCGACCTCTGGTCGCTCGGCGTGCTGCTGTACGCGGCGGTCGAGGGCAGCTCGCCCTTCCGTCAGGACACCCCGCTGAGCACGCTGCGCGCTATCGTCGACGAGGAGCTGCCGCCCCCGCGCCGGGCGGGTCCGCTGGCCCCGGTCATCGAGGGCCTGTTGCGCAAGGACCCGGCCGAGCGGCTGTCCGCGGTGCGGGCACAGCAGGACCTGCGGCTCGTCGGCGCTGGGGGTACCCCCTCCGGGGGAGGCACACCGGGCGACGGTACAGCGCGCGCCGGCACGACGGGACCGGCCCCGTACGCCCCCATCGTGACCACCCACGCGTACCCGCACGCGGCACCCGCTCCTCGGCCCGCCCCTGCGGCCCCGACGCAGACCCCGCCCTCGTCCCCGTCCACCGGGGACACTACGGCCGCCCGTCCCGGGCGCAGCCGTCGGACCGCCGTCGTCCTGGTCACGGGCGTGGCCGTACTGGCCCTGGCGCTGGCCGGTCTGACGTACGCGCTGCTGAATCGCGGGGACGGCACGGACGGCACGGACGGCCTTACGGGCGGGGCGAGTTCGTCCGCGCGAACCGGTGACGGCGGCAACGGGACCGGAAGCGACGGCACAACCGGGCGGACCGGCGGCCCTGCTCCGGCGACCTCCGGGCACGACGGCGAGGACGGCGAGGGGGAGGGCGGCGAGGAGAGTCCCCCACCGCAGCAGTCGGTGCGTGTGACGGTGAAGGGCACGCACACGGAGTACTCCGGCGCCTGCCCTCCGCCGAAGGAGCAGTCGCCCTCGTTCACGGCGACGTTCACGGTGGGGCGGCTGCCCGCGGAGGTGTCCTACCGCTGGGTGGGCGAGGACGACTCGGTGGCCGACCCGGGATGGCGGACGCTGTCGTTCCCGCAGGGGGGCGGGCGCACGAAGCAGGACACGGTGATCGTGACGACGTACCTGGAGTCCGGGACGTTCGAGAACAGCATCGGGGTGGAGGTGCGGGAGCCCGTGCACACGATGTCGGACCCGGTGCCGTTCTCGGTGACGTGCGAGACGGAGACCCCGCCGGACGGGGCCTACCCCTCTCCCACCGGTTCGGCGGCCGCTCCCTGAGAGGGCCTGTGGGGGAGCCGCCCACGAGGAAGGCGACTCCCCCCGGCGGATCAGGCCGCGTTGTTGAACGCCGGAAGGTAACCGCCGGACTGGCCGGCCGCCTTCGGGTGGTAGGACTCGCCGATGTTGGTCCAGTTCACGCTGTGCAGCCAGGAGCTGCTGGAGCAGATCTCGTGGCCGGTGAACGGGGTGCGCACGTCGGCGAAGGCGAAGCCGTGGGCGTTGACGCGCTGGGCGGTGACGCTGTTGAGGAGGTCGGACGCGTCGTTGATCGCCGCCCGCTTGGCTTCGGAGAGACCGATGCAGGTGGCGCCGAGCTTGTAGAAGCGGGGGTAGCCGAGGACGACGACCTTGGCGTTCGGGGCCCGGTTACGGATGGCCGAGTAGACGTTGTTGAGCTTGCCGGGCAGCGTCGAGGTGACGTACGACCGCGCGGTGTTGATCCGGGAGAGGCAGGTGCTCTCGGACTGGAGCACACAGGTCGTCATGACGTCGGCGAAGCCCGCGTCGTTGCCGCCGACGCTGAGCGAGACGAGACCGGTGCTGGTGCTGAGCGGACCGAGCTGCGACGCCAGAACTTCATCCGTTCGGGCGCCCGAGCAGGCGGTGAAGTCGAAGGACGAGGGTGAGTTGGCGGCTTCCCAGAGGTAGGGATAGGCCTTCGTACTGCGCTTGCAGTCGCCGCTGGAGCTGATGTAGCTGCCCGCTCCGACGCCGGAGGAGTAGGAGTCGCCGAGCGCCACATAGCCGTCGGCGGCGGCTTGTGGGGACGCGTGCGCCGCGGTCGCCCCGGTGAGGGCGGTGCCGACGGCGAGGAGGATGGAACCGAGGAGGACGGAAAGTCGGGAACGTCTCATGGAACCTCCTTTAGCAGGATCTCTGCCACAACCTTCATAGCGACTACGCGCGTTGACTGGAAGTGTCCATGCCAAAAACATTGACCACTCCTCAGAAACCCCACAACTTGTTCACCTTGCAACCACCAGGACCCCACCACACCCCCACCACCGGACCACCACCGGACCGCCACCGGACCGCCACCGGACCGCCATCACCGGCCACCGGAACACCTGTTCAATCCTGGACGAATTCAGGCCTTGGGCCCGTTCGGCCCTTGACGCCCACAACGGGCTGCGTCAGATTGAAGCCCGGCATCCGACGCTTCGGGGGGCAAAGACGGCCATGCGGACCATCCGCGCCCACACGCCTCTTCGCGTGAGCCGCCACCGCACGGTCGACGCCGCACGGTCGGAGCCGAACAGCCAGAACCAACCGACCGCCCCCGGGGCGTGGTTGCATCCGTGCGCCACGGCGGCACGCTGGTGGCCCGGGGGCAACCAGAGGGGTACGTAACAGCCAAACCAACAAAAACGTGAGGCCTGGTTTCAGGTCTTGCCATACGGGCTCAATCGTCAATACCGTCATACATCGCAATACATCTCACCCGCATCGGTCCGTCAGTACGCGGCTCCAGGGGAGGGCTCAGGACCGCGACGTACCGGCGCGGGGCGCGGTAGGGGGGTGCCGTGCTCGGTGACCGCAAGAGAACCGGGCCGGGCCGCGCGGTCGGCCGGCGTGTGCCGCGGTCGGCCAGTTTTGCCAGCTCACCCGGCGTGCACGGGGCTTTTCGCATCGTGCGCGGGTGAGAACCCCCCTTTCGAACCGGACGAATAGCCGGGCTGCCCAGGGGCGGGCGGCCCACCGGACGAGAGGGACCAGACTCATGAGTTCCGTTCTGCAGCCGGCGACCGCGGACCAGAATCCGCCGGCCGCCAAGAAGTACCGGCCCGTCTCCTCGCACCTGGCCATCGCACCGCCGGTGAGCGTGGTGATACCGGCCATGAACGAGGCGGAGAACCTGCCGTACGTCTTCAAGACGCTTCCCGGCTGGATCCACGAAGTGGTCCTGGTCGACGGCAACTCCACCGACAACACCGTCGAAGTCGCCCGGGAGCTGTGGCCGGACGTCAAGGTCGTCGAACAGCGCGGCAAGGGCAAGGGAGATGCCCTGAACACCGGGTTCCAGGCCTGCACCGGCGACATCATCGTGATGGTCGACGCGGACGGCTCGGCGGACGGCAACGAGATCGTGTCGTACGTCTCCGCCCTCGTCTCGGGCGCGGACTTCGCCAAGGGGTCCCGCTTCGCCAACGGCGGCGGCACCGACGACATGACCTTCATCCGCAAGCTCGGCAACCGGATCCTGTGCGGTGTCGTCAACCGCAAGTTCGGCGCCCGCTACACCGATCTCTGCTACGGCTACAACGCGTTCTGGCGGCACTGCCTGGACAAGATCGACCTCGACTGCACCGGCTTCGAGGTCGAGACCCTGATGAACATCCGGGTCGTCAAGGCCGGGCTGAGAGTGCAGGAGATACCGAGCCACGAGTACCTGCGCATCCACGGCACGAGCAATCTGCGGGCCGTGCGGGACGGGTTCCGCGTCCTGAGGGTGATCCTCGGCGAGCGCTCCAACCGGCGTGCGCTGCGCCGCCGCCCGCACCACTCCCCGCTGCTCGACACGGTCCGGGGGAAGGTGTCTTGAGCGAGTCCGGCACCACGGGCACACCGGGCGGGCCGGGCGCGTCCGGCGCGCCCGGCATCTCGGTCGTGATCTGTGCCTACACCGAGGACCGCTGGGAGGACGTCCTCGCGGCGGTCGCCTCGGTGCGGGCGCAGTCCCGGCCGGCCCTGGAGACCCTGCTGGTCGTGGACCACAACAAGGTTCTGCTGGACCGGCTGGCCAAGGAGTACCGGGACACCGACGACGTGCGGGTGCTCGCCAACGCGGGCCCCCGGGGCCTGTCCGCGGGACGCAACACCGGCATCGCCGCCTCACGCGGCGGGATCGTCGCGTTCCTCGACGACGACGCCGTGGCCGAACGCGACTGGCTCGGGCACTTCGCCGAGGCGTACGCCGATCCGCGCGTGATGGCGGTCGGCGGGCGCACCGAACCCCTCTGGGCGTCGGGGCGGCGTCCCGGCTGGTTCCCCGAGGAGTTCGACTGGGTCGTGGGCTGTACCTACCGGGGCCTGCCCCCCGGACGCGTACGGGTGCGCAACGTCCTCGGCGGCAACGCCTCCTTCCGGCGCACCGCCTTCGACGCGGCGGGCGGCTTCGCCACCGGGATCGGGCGGGACGGGAACAAGCGCCCGCTGGGCGGGGAGGAGACGGAGCTGTGCATCCGCCTCAGCCGCGCCCGGCCCGACGCGGTCCTGCTGATCGACGACCGCGCGGTGATCCACCACCGGGTGCCCGAGGCACGCGAGGACTTCCGCTACTTCCGCACCCGCACCTACGCCGAGGGCCTGTCCAAGGCACTGGTGGCGCGCAGCGTCGGCGCCGGGAAAGGGCTGGAGTCGGAACGCCGGTACGCCACGCGGGTCCTGCCGGCCGGGGTGGTGCGGGGACTGCGGGACGCTCTGCTGGCCCGGCCGGGCGGCGCGGGTCGCGCGGGTGCGATCGTCACCGGAGTGCTCACGGCGGCGGGCGGATACGTGGTGGGCAGCGTGCGGGCCCGGCGGGGCGGAGTCACGTTCTGCGTGGTCGACGTGTCGGACGCGGGGGGCGGGGCGCACCGTGCGGGGGACCACCCGGACAGGGAGCGAGGGGGTGACCGTGACTGACGAACGGGTGCCGATCCTCATGTACCACTCGGTGGCCGCCGACCCCAATGACGCCACCCGCGCACTGTCCGTGACCCCACGGGCGTTCACCGAGCAGATGGCGGTGATCGCCGCGCGGGGCCTCACCCCCGTCGACACGGCCGAACTGGCCGCCTGCTGGCGCACCGGGCGGCCGCTGCCCGCACGGCCGGTCCTCATCACGTTCGACGACGGTTACGAGGGCGTGCACCGCCACGCCCTGCCGGTCCTCGCCGAACACGGCTTCCCCGCCACGCTGTTCGTCTCCACGGGCTGGCTCCGGGGGCCCCACGACACCGGCGGCGGCCCGGACACCATGCTCGACTGGGACCAGGTCCGCGAACTGGCCGCCGCGGGCGTGGAGATCGGCGGCCACAGCCACAGCCACCCGCAGCTCGACCAGCTCGACGACCGGCGGCTGCGCTCCGAGCTGATCCTGTGCAAGGAGGTCGTCTCGGACCAGCTGGGCCGCGCGCCCACGTCGTTCGCCTATCCCTACGGCTATTCGAGCCGCCGGGTGCGGGAGGCGGTACGGGAGACGGGGTACGCGCAGGCCCTCGCCGTCGGCAACGGGCTCGCCCGTCGCGGGCAGGGGCCCTACGCGCTGCGGCGCGTGACCGTGCGCCGGTCGACGGACACCGCCGAGTTCGAGCGGCTGGTGGACGGCCGCGGCCTCACCCGCGTCTTCGCCCGGGACCGGGCCCTGACCAAGGGGTACGCGGTGGTCCGCCGGGCCCGGCACGCACGGCGGTCGGCGGCGTGCGTTCGGCAGTGACACAGGTGCGCGGCGCACGTCACGCGCCCCGCGCGCCTCGGGGAAACCGGGTGCGCGGGGGTGCCCGTGTACCCGATCATGACGGTATGCCTGCGAACCCGCACGACGCACTGCCGATCCGGCTCAACGTCGACGACAGCGACTCCCCGTCCGATGTCGTCGACGCGCTGTTCCTCGGCCGCTTCGCGACGGGCGAGCAGCCGTTCTCGCACGCGGCGAACATCGACCGTGTGCGCTCCGGCGCGACCCTGCTGCCGACGGGCGCCGAGGTGCTGCGGGCCGCCCGGGACGGCGACCGCAGTGCCACCCTGGCCCAGGGCGACGGCTGGACGCTGCTGATCTCCCGCTGGAGCCGGGGCGCCGACGTCACCGTCACCGCGACCACCGCCGAACTCGCGGCGAAGATCCTCGACGAGGCCACGGACGGCGCGGCCGACGAACCGGAACCGCAGCCGGAGAACGTCACCATGGGCTTCTGGTACGTGTCCCCGCGCCGCGGCCCGCACCGCACCACCCGGCAGATCTCCGCGGGCACCTGGGACGAGATCCGGCCCAACTACACCGCGCCGGTGGCGGACGCCATGGACCGCCTGATGAAGACCACGCCGGAGGACATCGCGGGCCGGCTGCTCCTGCTGCACGGTCCGCCGGGCACCGGGAAGACGTCCGCGCTGCGCACGCTGGCCCGCTCCTGGCGGGACTGGTGCCAGGTGGACTGCGTCCTGGACCCGGAGCGGCTCTTCTCCGACGTCGGCTATCTGATGGACATCGCGATCGGCGAGGAGGACGAGACGACGGGCAAGGGACGCTGGCGGCTGCTGTTGCTGGAGGACTGCGACGAGCTGATCCGCGGCGAGGCCAAGCACACCGCGGGACAGGCCCTGTCCCGGCTGCTGAACCTCACCGACGGCCTGCTCGGCCAGGGCCGCAACGTCCTGGTGGGCGTCACGACCAACGAGGACCTGGAGCGCCTCCACCCGGCCGTCGTCCGCCCGGGGCGCTGTCTCGCCCGGATCGAGGTCGGGTCGCTGACCCGGGCCGAGGCGGTGGACTGGCTGGGCCACGAGGACGGCGTCGGCCGCGAGGGCGCCACCCTGGCCGAGCTGTACGCCCTGCGCAGGGGCACCTCCCCGACAGCCCTGCCGCAACCGCGCGGGAACACGGAGGCGGGGCTGTACTTGTAGGCACGGGGCGCGGGGGACCGAGCCGGCCGCCCCCGCTCCCCCGCGCCTGCGCAGCCGCCCGCGACTACGCCTCGTACGCCGCCCGCAGCGCGTCCCGTACGGCGGTCAGAGCCGCGTCCTCGTCCAGTCCGAGCCGTCGCGCCCGCTCCGCGTACGCCTGGGCCGCCGCCGCGGCCTCGCGCTCCGCGGCCGAGCCCGCGGCGGCGACGAACGTGCCGTTGCGGCCGCGGGTCTCGATCACGCCGTCCGCCTCCAGCGCGCGGTAGGCCTTGGCCACCGTGTTCGCGGCGAGGCCGAGCGTCTGGGCCAGACCCCGTACCGTCGGCAGCCGGTGGCCCACCGGCAGCACCCCCGACCGGGCCTGCTCGGAGATCTGGGCCCGCACCTGCTCGTACGGCGGCGCGCTGTCGTCGACATGGATCTTCAAGGTCACGGCCCGATTGTCCCGCACCCGGCAAAAAATGAGAGGCAGCCGCAGCACCTTCCCCCGTAGCGTGCACCTCCGTGACTGTGACCGTCCGCGATCTTCGCCCCGACGCCCGTGCCGACCTCGAGGGTTTCGCCCGCGTCCGGCACGACGCTCTCCCTTTCATCCTCCTCACCCCGGACTCCCTGGCCCATGACCTCACCCGTATGCACCCTGACGCCCATTACCGTCCCCTCGTCGCCGTGGCCGACGGCGAGGTGATCGGCACGGCTCAGGTCCACCTGGCCCACGAGAGCTCCGAGCCGGGCCAGGGCAACGTCAACGTGTACGTGCGTCCCGGGCACACGCGCCGGGGCGCCGGGGCACTGCTCGTGCGCGCCGCCGAGGAGCACCTGGCCGCTCACGGGGCGACCAGGCTGCTCGCCTGGGTGCTGGACGAGCCGGGCAACCGTGCCTTCGCCGAGCGGCACGCCTACCGGGCGAGCCGCGCCGCCCACTTCCTCCGCCTGGACCTGGCGAACGGCACCCTCCCCCCGCTCCAGGACCCGCCGCCCGGCGTGGAACTGTGCACGGGATCGGACTTCGCCGACGATCCGCGCCCGCTGTTCGCACTGGACGCGGAGACGACGGCGGACGAACCGAGCGATGTGGACACGGAGTTCACCGACTACGAGGCCTGGCTGGAGGAGACCTGGCGGCACCCGCTGTTCAGCCCCGAGCTGACCTCGGTGGCCGTGGTGGCCGGCCGGCCCGCTGCCTTCTCCGCGGCCCGCACGGACAGCGGCACCCGGTACGGCACGGCCATGACCGGCACCGCCCGGGCCCACCGCGGCCGGGGCCTGGCCAAGCTCGCCAAGAACGACTCCCTGCACCGCGCCCGCGCCGCCGGGTACACGGAGGCGTTCACGGGCAACGACACCGGCAACGGACCCATGATCGCGATCAACGAGTGGTTCGGCTACGAGGTCTGCGCCACGGAGGTGCGGTATGTCCGTGAACTCGGCTGAACGTCCGGCCTTCCTGGACGTCGTCCTCGTCAAGACAGGGCGCACGAAGATCACTTACCCGGCCGAACTCCTCACCGACGACGGCATCCGCGTCACCGTGCGCGCCCCCTGGGCTGGTGACGGCGTACGGGACTTCGGCTTCGTGCGCTTCGAACCCGGTGACGTCTTCACGGAGCACTACTGGCGCGACCGGTGGTACGCGGTGAAGGAGGTGCGCACCGCCACGGGCGCCCTCAAGGGCCACTACTGCGACGTCACCCGTCCGGCCGAGCTCTCGGCCGGACGGGTGGTGGTCGAGGATCTCGACCTGGACCTGTGGGTCTCGGCGGACGGCACGGACGTACGGCGGCTGGACGAGGACGAGTTCGCGGCGAGCGGCCTGGCCGCGACGGACCCCGGAGCCGCGGCCGCCGCGGTGGCCGCCCTCGACGAGCTGGACGCCCTGGCCCGCGAGGGCGGGCTCGGCGCGCTGCTCGCGTGAGGGTCCGGATCAGTCCGGCACCGCGACCACGGTGTAGCGCTCGTCGTCCACCTCCCGGCCCCACAGCGCCGCGTCGTCCGACAGCCGCTCCACGCTCACCTGCCCACCGAGCTGAGCCAGGAGGGCGGTGAGCCGGCCCGCGGATATCCCGACCGGGCTCACCGTCCCCCAGACCCCCTCGACCAGGACGAGCCACCCGCCGGGGCGCAGCAGCCCCCGCCAGTGCCGCAGCGCCCGGCCGGGATCGGGCAGCGTCCACAGGACATGCCTGACCAGCACGACGTCGTAGCGCCGCTCCCCCGTCGGCGGTGCCGCGGCGTCCCCGACGAGGAACACCGCGTCGCGTCCGGCGAGTTTCTCCCGCGCGAGCCTCACCATGGCCGGCGACCGGTCGACCCCGGTGACCCGGTGCCCCTGCTCCGCGGCGAGCAGCGACAGGCTGCCGGTGCCGCAGCCGAGGTCGAGGACATCGCTCGCCCGCTCGGGGAGCCAGGAACGCAGCCGCCCCGCCCATGCCTCGCGCACTCGTGGGTCGCGCAGGCCGTGATCGGGTTCCTCGTCGAAACCGGCCGCCCGCGCGTCCCAGTCGACACCCGTTGTGCCCGCGGCCTCACTGTCATCGGTCATGCGGCCAAGAGTGACACCCGCCACTGACACTCGCCGGGTGGCCGCGGCCACAGACAGACCGGAGCCGATGAGGAACTCTCCCCCGAAAGGCCCACCCCCCGCGAGACCGCGGCACCCGTGGACCCCGAAGGAGGCAGCCATGCGCCGTGTCACCGTGCACAAGCCGCTGAAGAGGACGAACACCCCCCGGGTTCGCGACGAACCCGAGGACCGTCCCGCCCCGCGTCCGGAAATCCGCGAGGACATAGCCCGGACCTGGTGGCCCACTCCCTGACCACATCCGTCCGCCCCCTCCCGCCCACCACACAACTCCTCGGCCGGCCGTTCACGGGCTCCTACCTGATCCCAGCCTGAGCACTTCCTTAACGGGGCCATAAGGATCTCCGCGAGCGGCCCTCGGCAGGCGATTTCCCGGGTTCCTGGGGCTAGTTTCTGAACCATCCCCCCACGGGATTCTCCCCAAGCCCAGTGATCGCCCGAGGAGTTGCTGTCCCATGCCCGCACGCCGCAAGGCCGTTGTCGCTGCCGTCGGTATCGTCCCGCTCGCCCTGACCGGGCTGTCCGCCTCACCGGCGGCCGCGCACGGTTCGATGGGTGATCCGGTCAGCAGGGTCGCGCAGTGCTTCGCCGAGGGGCCGGAGAGCCCGAAGTCGGCTGCGTGCCGGGCGGCGGTCGCGGCCGGCGGCACCCAGGCGCTCTACGACTGGAACGGCGTACGCATCGGCGACGCGGGCGGACGCCACGAGGAGCTGATCCCCGACGGCAAGTTGTGCAGCGCGGACAACGAGGCGTTCAAGGGGCTCGACCTGGCTCGCGCCGACTGGCCCGCGACGTCGGTGAGCAGCGGCTCGTACACCTTCAAGTACCGGGTGACGGCCCCGCACAAGGGCTCCTTCCAGGTGTACATCACCAAGCCCGGCTACGACCCGGCGAAGCCTCTGGGCTGGGGCGACCTGGACCTGGCGAACCCGGTGGCGACGGCCACCGACCCGGCCGCCACCGACGGCTTCTACACGTTCACCGGCACCCTGCCCGAGCGCTCGGGCAAGCAGCTGCTGTACGCGGTGTGGCAGCGCTCGGACAGCCCGGAGGCGTTCTACTCCTGCTCCGACGTCGCCTTCGCAGGAGGAGAAGGAGGTGGCGCGAGCGAGGGCCCCGACGACGGCGGAAGCGAGTCCGGCGCCGGTGACACGCCCAAGGACGAGGCCGCCCCGGCCCCGGCCCCGGTCGCCTCCGCGCCCTCCGAGGAACAGATCGACGACGGCACCGACAAGTCGACCATCGAGAACCACGGCCACGGGGACGACGACCCGCACACCACCGCGCAGCCTGCCCCGGCCGGCGAGGACACCGCCGGTGACGCGACGGGCGACGGCACCGACTCGGACGGCACCGACGCCACCGCCGACGCCACCGCCAACCAGCCCAAGGCGGCCGGCACTTCGGAGAACCTCGCGGAGACCGGCGGCGACGGGAACACCGCGTACCTGATGGTCGGCGGAGCCGCCGCCCTGGCACTCGGCTCGGCAGCGCTGTTCGCCTCCACCCGGCGGCGCGCGGCGAGCGGGCGGCACGGCCGCTGACCCCACGTCGACCGCTGACCCCGCGTCGACCGTGAACCGGGGCCTGTCCGGCGGCTCAGGCCGGACAGGCCCCGACATGCGTACCGGCGACTTGCACGTGTCAGCGGCCCGCTTCGACTACACGTGTCAACTGAACACCGAGGCGCAGGTGGTGGGGCGGGCACGGGCGGGGTCGAGGGCGTTGGCGACCTCGTGGAAGGCGATCCGGTCGATCAGCGCGATCGCCAGGTGCTCGGACAGGTCGACCGGGCACAGGTCCTGGAGCAGGACGTTGCGCACGTTCGGCCCGCTCAGGTACTGGCTGCGGTACGGGGTGACCACCTCGTCGTACCGGGTGGCGATGACGGTGTAGCGGACGCCGGGCACGGTGTCGCCGCCCGCGTTGAGCCGGGTGAGGAAGTCCGAGCCGGCGACCTGCTGGGCGAGGGCGGGAGTCGCCCCGTTCAGCAGGTCCCCTGCGCCCGGGAAGTACGGCAGCAGGTTGGTGAGGCCGGCGAGGGTGGTGCCGTGGTTGCTGGGCGCGATCCCGACGAGGGCGTTCACCTCGGCCGCGCCGCCGAGGAACTTGAGGTAGTAGCGGGGCATCATCCCGCCCTGCGAGTGCCCGACGAGGTCGGCCTTCGCCGCGCCGGTCGCGGCGAGCACCTTGTCGACGAAGGCGTCGAGCTGTTGCGCGGACTTGTCGATGGGGCCGAGACCGTGGAAGAAGGGGACACCAGCCAGTTGGCCGTAGTCGAGGGAGAAGATGCAGTAGTCGCGGTGGGTCAGATAGGGCGCGAGGCCCAGCCAGTTGTCGACGGAGTTCCCGAGGGTGCCGTGGACCAGGACGACGGGGCGGGGATGGGCGGCGGACGGCTTGCAGGAGTAGTCGTTCCAGCCGGAGCTGGGCGCCCCCGCGGCGTGGGCGGTGGTGGCGGGGAGCAGGGCGACCGCGACGGTCAACAGCAGCGCGGTCAGCGGTCCGAGCACTCGTCTCCAAGGCAGCATCGAGTGATCTCCTTACGGCTCAGGGGAGTTGCGGCGAAAGAACGCCCTGTGATCCGGATCACGAGGATGCTGTTCACTCGTCAAGTTACGAGTGAGTAGTACAACTGTGAAGTTACGGGTCGGTAAAAACTTCCAGCGACCAACGACATTGGCGGCACCACAGGTGATAAAAGGTCACCAAACAGGCCGCACAGGCCCCTTGGGCGCGACGCGTCGCAGGCGGTCGCGCAGCGCGCGGACCTCGACCTCGCCGAGCACGTCGACCCATGCGCGTACGGCCTCCGCCGCCTCCTCCTCCGCGGCCCGCGTGCAGGCCCACCCCGATCCGGTCAGCACGACCAGCCGGGCCCGCGCATCGGCGGGATGCGGCCGGCGTTCGGCGTAACCCCTACGGACCAGCTCGTCGACGAGCTGGCCGACGGCACCCGGATCGCCCCGCCGTGGGCCAACTGACCCGCGGGGCGTCACGCCGCACGGCCGGCCTCGCGGCCCGGCGGGCCGCACATGCGGACGTCCCGCCCCTCGCACGGAGGGGCGGGACGTCCAATGGGTACTGCGGGTCCTGCGGGTCTGCGGTTCCGCGAGGGGCGGATCAGCCGATCTGGGTGCCGGTCACCGAGAGCGCTTCCGTCACCGGCTGGAAGAAGGTCGTACCACCGGAGGTGCAGTCGCCGCTGCCGCCGGAGGTGAGACCGACCGCGCTGCCGCCCGAGAAGAGCGAGCCGCCGCTGTCACCGGGTTCGGCGCAGACGTCGGTCTGGATCAGACCGTTGACGATGTCGCCGTTGCCGTAGTTCACGGTGGCGTCCAGGCCCGTGACCGCGCCGGAGTGCACCTGGGTCGTGGAACCGCTGCGGGTGACCTCCATGCCGACAGTGGCCTCGGCGGCGCCGGAGATCGCCTGCGTGGAGCCGTCGTAGAGGTTCACCTCGCTCGGGTGGTCCACGTCGGCGGTGTACTTGACCAGGCCGTAGTCGTCGCCCGGGAAGCTGGACACCTCGTTCTCACCGATCACGGTGCCCGAGGAGTCCGACCAGGTGGTGATGCCTTCGGTGCAGTGCCCCGCGGTGAGGAAGTACGGCTCACCGCCCTTGGTCACGTTGAAGCCGAGCGAGCAGCGCCCACCGGCCCCGGTGATGGCATCGCCGCCCGCGGCGTACGGAGTGAACTCGCTCTTGATGCGCTGGAGTTCGGCCTTGGCCCCGAGTCCGTCGACGACCTTCGTCAGCTTGGCCCACTCGGCCTCGGAGACCGTGCGGTCCGCGGTGACGACGACCTTGTTGGTGGTCGGGTCGGTCACCCAGGAGGTGCCCGGGATCGTCGCGTCCTGCTTGAGGGTGGTGCGCGCGCTCTTCAGTTCGGCGAGGGAGTTCACCACGACTCTCGCCTTGGCGCCGGCCTCCTCGACGGTTCCGGCGGCGGCCTCGTCGAGCACGTTCACCACGAGGCTCTTGCTCTTCGCGTCGTAGTACGTTCCGGCCGCGTCGGCGCCGAGGTCCTCGGCGAGCGTCGAGGCGAGGTTTCCGGCCGCCGTGATGGAGAGGGTCCGGGGCGCGGAGGCCTCCGGTGACTCACTGGCGTTCGCAGTCTGGAAGGTGACTCCCGCGGCGACCAGTGCGGCGATGCCCGCACCCGTCACGGCCGCACGCCGCCTGGGTATGCGTCGGTGCTTCAACTCGCGTCCTCCTGTGGGGGGGGGACGGCTCGGGAGGTTGTGGGGACCTCACGAACCGGAAGGCGTACGGCCACGGGCGCGGCGCACAGAAAAAGCCGAGCCCCTGGCCGTTGAACGCCGCCCACTATTCCGAGATCCACGAGGGGCACACAAGGCCGACTTCAGGACGCGCGTACGGCAACGAACGTGCGCCCCCTATGTCCTGACAGGTCATGGACACGCAGGGCAGTTCGCACTGCAAATACTACGAGCGAGTAACCGGAGCCCCGATTCGGGAGATCTACCCTTGGCTTGAAATCACCCTTGCCTGGTCCGGATTCGAGCGGAGCGCGGCGGGCGGAAGTTGCTCCTGCACCGATTCCCGCGCCCGCTCCGGGGCCTCCCTCGGCCGGCGCTGCCCGGTGCGTCCCGGTACGTCTTGGTGGGGGACTGGCGTGACCTCTCGCGGCCGGTACTGTCCGCTACGCCCTGATACGTCCTGATGGAGCCTGGTGAGTCCTGGTGAGTCCTGGCGTGGCCCTCGAAGGTAGCTCCGTGTCCGCGCAAGGGCGAGCCCCCGCACGCCGGCTGCGTGCGGGGGCTCGTCGTCGTGTGTCGGCCGTGCTGAGGCCCTGTGCCGCGGGACCGGTGGTACCGGCCGGCCCCGGCGGGCTGGTGGGCGGGCGCCGGCCTAGTAGACGCTGACTCCGTAGGCGCTCAGGGCCTCCGTCACCGGCTGGAAGAAGGTCGTGCCGCCGGAGGAGCAGTTGCCGCTGCCGCCGGAGGTGAGGCCGTACGCGGTGCCGTTGCTGCCGTAGAGCGAGCCGCCGGAGTCGCCGGGCTCGGCGCAGACCGTGGTCTGGATGAGACCGGAGACGACGTCACCGCCGCCGTAGTTCACGGTCGCGTTGAGCGCGGTGACCCGGCCGCTGTGCGTACCCGTGGTGGAGCCGTCACGGATGACGGTGGTGCCCACGCTCGGGGTGGCCGCGCTGGTGATGTCCACGCCGTTCGCGGTGCCGGGGCGGCTGACGGAGCCGGTGTAGCGCACGATGCCGTAGTCGTTGCCCGGGAAGCTGGAGCCGGCGGTCGTGCCGATGGCCGTGGTGCGGGCGGAGTTGGAGTACCAGGTGCCCGCGCCGTCGGTGCAGTGACCGGCCGTCAGGAAGTACTCGACGCCGCTGCTGCTGCGCACGTTGAAGCCGAGGGAGCAGCGCCAGCTACTCGCGTAGATGGCGTCGCCGCCCTGGATGAGCTTGGTGAACGTGCCGGGCGTGCGCTTGATCTGCAGCGCGTCGGCGTCGGCGCCGGCCTCCTGCTTGATCTTCGCGATCTCGGCCTCGGACACCGTGCTGTCGACGGTGAGGACGACCCGGTTGGTCTTGCTGTCGACGGCCCAGGCGGTGCCCGGGACGTCCGCTTCCAGCACCGAACCGCTGACGCCCTTGAGTTCGGCGGAGCTGAAGGTGGTGGGAGCTTCGGATGCGTTCGCGCTGGGGATCGCGATCGCGGCGGCGGCCACGAGGCCGGTGGAGACGGCGATCAGCCGGGTGCGTCTCGATATGCCGCTGCGGGGGGTGGTGCGCTTGATCCTCACTTCTCGTTCCTCCATGAAGGACGTAGGGGGCCCCGGTGGGGTTCGGGCCCGTGAGACGCAGTCAGGTGAACGGTCGCCCGGATTCCGAACATGCCGTGACCCTGACAAGCGCTGGGGGTGAGTATTCGGCCGACGGACCGGTCGACGCAAGAGTGCCTTTCGGACGTCACCCTGGGAACCACCCGTGCGGCGCGACCCTCGAGAACCCTGTGCCACCAGCCGGTTCCCCTGCGCCCCGACCGGCCGCCACCACCCCGGAGGTGTCCGGAAGTACACCCTCCGAATGTTCTTGCGGACCTTCCTCCGAACCCACCACCAAAGAACTCGGCAACCCTCGAACACCCCGTCGGGCGCTCGTCGGGCGCCCCGTCCGACGCACCGCCGAACGCTTGACCGGACATCCCACCGGGCATCCGCCCGACCGGCCCCGTACACCCTCCGGGCCGCCCCCCCGGCTCAGACCCGCCCACGGACACCTCCCCCGCCACGGGCTCAGCAGTCGCACCCGCAGTCACAGCCGCCGCCCTCGCCACAGCAGCTGCAGCACTCGCAGCAGTCGCAGCACCCGCCGCAGTCGCAGGGGGAACAGGCCTGCTTGCGCTCCCCGGTCCAGGGGTCCTCGTGGGTACCGCAGCACAACTGGCACGTACAGAACAGCCCGACCCACACCGCGCACCCGGCGATCAGCCCACGCCGGCGCGGCGGCCCGGGCGGCACCGGACCGCCGGGACCGCCCGGCGCGCCCGGGGCTCCGGGCACGCCGGGCGGTGCGTAGGGGTGGGAACCGTGGGCACAGGAAACGGTGTTGAAGGCACGATCTACGGAGTTGGGCAGTTCATGAACGAGCAACCGGTGAGCGAGACCGCCGTCGGTGCTGTGCCCTCCCGGGGAAACCCCGGCCCCCCAGGCCACCTCGCGCAACGCGAGACGGATGCCACGCACGGCGTCGTCGGCGAGCCGGCGGGCCTCGGTGAGCGGAGTACCGGTGGCGGTGAGGGGGTTCCACGCGCCCGACGCGGCGTCGGCCTCCCGGTCCTCCACCGCGTCCAGGAGATGGGCGAGCCGGCCGAAGAGCCGCCCCGCCTCGGCGAGCGGCCCGGCGTTGTTCACCCGCCCGGCGAGCACCGCCGTGTGCGCGAAGGCCGCCGCGGTGGCGGTCTCGGTCGGTTCGGTGACGGTGAGGATCGGGGTGCCGAGGCCGGCGAGGGTCTCGATGCCGGTCTGCCGGTCGACGGCATCGACCAGTACGGCCGTGTCGAACCCCACCTCCTTACCGGTCCGCGCCCCGGCCCGGTCCCAGCTCACCGCGACGCGGCGAGCGGCGAGCGCCACCGGACGGCGGGCCAGCAGCCCGTCCCGGTCGGCGACGTGGTCACGCACCTTGGCGGAGGCCAGGACCAGCGATACGGCCGCCGCGAGCCGCGCACCCTCACCGTGCGCGACGGAGGCGGTCCGCATGCCGCGCAGCGGACACGGCCCCGCCGTGCGCCGTCCGGCGGCGGCGCTTTCGGCCTGAGCCTCCGTCAGGACGGAGACGAGCAGCCCGTCGTAGTTGGTGACGACGCGTGCGAGCTGCCCGTGGTCCCCGCGCAGCGCCAGACACAGCCCGCACAGATGCGCCATCCACTGAGCCGTGAGCCGTTCACCGAGCCGGTGCCGGCAGGGCCTGACCATTCCGAACATGACGTCCCCCCGTGGGAGATCCGAAGTGGAGCGGCGGCATCGTACTCACTGCCGCGTTCACCCGTACGCGCCGCCGCTCACCCATGCGCCGAGAAGAATCATATTTCACTCACAGTCAGCATTTGCTTACATGAGGACCCTTGGGGGGCTTGGGCTCTCGACGGATGCGCCCTGCACCAGTACCGTCACAAACCCCCCGCACGGCGTCCCATCACTTGGCGCGCCATCCGCATCATGGACGACCATAGGGATGCGGAAAGCAAGAAGGACCGCTGTGAGAGGAGGCGTCCATGGGATCGGTACGCAAGGCAAGTGCCTGGCTTGGCCTCGTCGACGACAACGAAGACGAGCGTTACTACGACGACGACTACTCCGACGGGACCGCGCCCGGGGACGCCTGGGTCACCGATCCGCGGGTCCGGGTGGCCACGGACGTCGCCGCGGAGAAGGGCCGCCGCATCGGCACGGTGACCCCGGACAGCTTCCGGGACGCCCGCGTCATCGGCGAACTGTTCCGGGACGGGGTCCCCGTCATCATGAACCTCACCGCCATGGAGGCCGGGGACGCCAAGCGCGTCGTCGACTTCGCCGCCGGGCTGATCTTCGGTCTGCGTGGTTCCATCGAGCGTGTGTCCAGCCGTGTGTTCCTGCTGAGCCCGGCCGACACCGAGGTCGTCAGCGGGGAACCGGCGGCGCACCGGTCGGACGGCTTCTTCAACCAGAGCTGAGGCAGGGCCGCTCACCGGCCCTGCCCCCTCCCTTCCGTCCCTGCCCCCGTTCCCTCTCCCTCTCCCTCTCCCTCTCCCTCTCCCTCTCCCTCTCCCTCTCCCGAACCGGTCTACCGGAACGCGTCGATCCCGGTCAGTGCCTTGCCCAGCACGAGCTGGTGCATCTCCACGGTGCCCTCGTAGGTGAGCACCGATTCGAGGTTCGTCGCGTGCCGCATGACGGGGTACTCGAGCGAGATCCCGTTGGCACCCAGGATCGTGCGGGCCGTACGGCAGATGTCGATGGCCTCGCGGACGTTGTTCAACTTGCCGAAGCTGACCTGTTCGGGCCGCAGGCGGCCGGCGTCCATGCGCCGCCCGAGATGATGGGCGAGCAGAATCCCCTTGTGCAGTTCGACCGCCATGTCGGCGAGTTTGGCCTGTGTCAGCTGGAATCCGCCGATGGGCCGCCCGAACTGCTCCCGCGACGTCGCGTAGTCGACGGCGGCCTCGAAGCAGGCGCGCGCCGCGCCCATCGCGCCCCAGACGATCCCGTACCGGGCGTGCGTCAGGCAGCTGAGCGGTCCGCGCAGCCCGGTCACCTCGGGCAGTACGGCATCGTCGGGCAGCCGTACGTCGTCGAGGACCAGCTCGCTGGTGACGGAGGCGCGCAGCGACCACTTGTGCTTGATCTCGGGCGCCGAGAACCCGGCTCTGTCGGTGGGCACCACGAATCCGCGGATCCCGTCGTCGGTCTGCGCCCACACCACGGCGACGCCGGCGACGGACCCGTTGGTGATCCACATCTTGCGGCCGTTCAGCACCCAGTCCCCGCCGTCGCGCTTGGCGTAGGTCCGCATGGCGGCGGGGTCGGAGCCGTGGTCGGGTTCGGTGAGCCCGAAGCAGCCGATGACCTCGCCGGCGGCCATCCCCGGCAGCCACCGCTGTTTCTGCTCCTCACTGCCGAACCGGTGGATCGCGTACATGGCGAGTGAGCCCTGTACGGAGACCAGGGACCGGATGCCGGAGTCGGCGGCCTCCAGTTCCAGGCAGGCGAGCCCGTACTGCACGGCAGAGGTCCCCGCGCAGCCGTAGCCGCTGAGCGGCATGCCGAGCACGCCGATCCCACCGAGTTCCCGGGCCAGCTCGCGGACACCGGGCAGCTCGCCCTTCTCGTACCAGTCGGCGACGTACGGCAGCACCCTGTCCCCCGCCCAGGCACGCACGGTGTCCCGGACGGCCAGGTCCTCCGGCTCCAGCAGGTCGTCGAGACCGAGCGGGTCGGCCGGGTCGAAGGGCGGCAACTTCGCGGACGCGGACATGGACACTCTCCGGGGCGATCGGGCCGGTGCGGATCCGGGCGGACGCGGCCGGTACCGGCCGCGCCGGCAGGGCTCGGCCGGTGCGGATACGACCACTACGGATACGACCGGTACGGATTCGGCTCGTGCTGCTCAACCAGCGCTGCCAGTCAGGTTCGGGCCGACGTTACGACGCGGCGTCGCGCACGTCCACCCGGCTGCCCCGCGGCACGCCTCACACCGGGACGCGGGACTCCGCGGCCTCCCTCGGCGCGGGGACATCGGCCACCTCGGCCCGGGCCCGGGCGGGCCCACCCGTGGGCGCCTCGGCGGGCGTTTCCCCGGCGGCCGCCGGCTCGCACTGCATCGTCCGCGGCAACCGCAGCGCCATCACGGCCCCGAGCAGCAGCAGGACCGCGCTGGCCAGCAGGGTCACATGCAGCCCGTGCACAAAGGCATGGCGGGCCGCGTCCCTCAGGGCGGTTTCGGCGGGCCCGCCCAGCTGGGCGGCGACCTCGTAGGCCTCACCCAGCGAGTGCCGCGCCGCGGAGGACTCCGAGGCGGGCACCCCGGGAACCTCTCCGAGGCCGGGCGCGTAGGCCGCGTTCATCACACTGCCGAGGAGCGCTATCCCGATTCCGGCGCCCAGCTGGTACGAGGTCTCACCTATGGCTGCGGCCCCGCCCGCCTGCTGCGGGGGCGCCTCGCTCAGCATCGACTCGTACGCCCCGAAGAGGGTGGTCTCCAGACCGAAGCCGAGCAGGACGAACCCGCCCAGCAGCAGGGCCCGGTTGTCCTGCTCGCCCATCGGGGTCAGCAGCAGGACCGCCGCAGCCGTCAGGCAGAAGCCGGAGAAGACCATGCGGCGCGGTCCGAACCGGCGCAGCAGCCGCGCGCCCGCCAGCCCCGCCGCCATCGCGGCGAACGTCAGCGGCACCAGCCTCAGCCCGGTCTCCAGCGGGGAGAGCCCGAGGACGAGCTGGAGGTACTGCGCGGCGATCAGTTCCAGTCCGACCAGGGCGAGCATCGCCAGCACGATGCAGCCCACCGACGTGCTGAACACCGGCCGGGCGAACATGCGCAGGTCGACCAGCGGGTGCGTGCGTCGCCGCTGCCGGCGGACGAAGAAGACCAGCAGGGCGGCGCCCACGGCCAGCGACAGCACGGTCCACGGGCCCCCGGCGGATTCACCACCGAGCCGCTTCACACCGAGGACCACCGCGAACAGTCCGGCGGCGGCCGTCAGCGCGCCCGTCACGTCCCAGGGACCGATGCCGTCGCCCTTCGACTCGGGCAGCAGGATCCGTCCCACCGGGAGACTGACCAGCATCAGCGGAATGTTGATGAGGAAGACCGAGCCCCACCAGAAATGCTCGAGCAGGAAGCCGCCGAGCAGCGGTCCGGCCGCCGCGCCCACCGCGGCCACCGCGCTCCAGATACCGATGGCGAACGCCCGCTCGCGCCGGTCGGGGAAGACCTGTCGCAGGATCGACAGCGTCGCGGGCATGATCATCGCGCCGCCGACGCCGAGCAGCGCCCGCGCCGCGATCAGCACGGGCGCGCTGTCCGCGAGGGCCGCCAGCCCCGAGGCGACACCGAACAGGGCGTAACCGAGCAGGAGCACGCGTCTGCGGCCGACCCGGTCTCCCAGTGTGCCGAAGAGAATCAGCAGCGAGGCGCAGACCAGCGGGTAGGCGTCGACGATCCAGAGCAGTTCCATCGCACCGGGCCTGAGATCCTGCGTGACGGCGGGGACCGCCACATGCAGCACGGTGGCGTCCACGGCCACGAGCAGCAGGCTGACGCAGAGGACGACCAGTACCACCCAGCGGTTGGCACCGGCCCCGGCCGCCCGACGGCGCAGCGCGGCAGCCGTGGTCGTCCCGGACATGCACAGACCTCCCAGATGCTCCCTCGCCCTCGGCGGGCTCACGGGGTGGGGGACTCCCCCGTGACTCGGCCGGAGAGGATCGGTACGGACTCCGGCCCGCGCAACGAACGGCGAGTGACAGGCAGCGTACGCGAGGACGTGCCGGTATTGAGTGGTGGGCCTCTCACATCTGTGGCCGACAGGTGTGGCGTGCACCACTTCCGCGGCCCGCTCCGGGTTCACGCACCCGCGGGACGGACCGGCCGCGCAACCGGTCGATAATCGGGCCCGTGACCGATCTCGAGACGCGTGCCGCCCCGGCCCGCCCCGGAGCACTGCGCAGGGCCGCGCCGGCGCTCCTCGGGTACGCGGCCGTGCGTGCCCTGGGCCTCCTCGTCCTGGCCCTGTGGAGCGAGGCACGCGGCAAAAGCGCGTACACCCTGCTCACGGCCCGCTGGGACGCTCTCTGGTACACGAGGGTCGCGGAGCTGGGGTACGGCTACGAGGTGCGCCTGGCGAACGGGGACGTGCACTCGAACCTGGCCTTCTTCCCCCTGCTCCCCTGGCTGGAGCGGCTGGTTGCGGCGGTGTCGCCACTGTCGTACGCGGACGGGGGCTTCGTGGTGGCCGTGCTGGCCTCGCTCGCCGCGGCGTGGGGGATCTTCGCGGTGGCGGACCATGTGTACGGGCCGCGGGCCGGGGTCTGCGCGGTGCTGCTCTGGGCGGTGCTGCCGGTCGGGGTCGTCCAGTCGATGGCGTACAGCGAGTCCCTGTTCACGGCGCTCGCCGCCTGGTCGCTGTACGCGGTGCTGACCGGGCGCTGGGTGACGGCCGGGGTCCTGGCGTCGCTGGCCGGTCTGACCCGCCCGGTCGGGCTGGCGGTGGTCGCGGCGGTCTGGGCGGCGGGCGTCGTCTCCTTCCTGCACGACCGTCGCGGCGCCGGGGAGGAGCACCACTCGTTCGGGGGGAGCCGTGGCGCGGCGGCGGTGGACGGCGCTCGCTCGGGGGGCCGCGCCGCCTCCGGCGGGAACACCCCGCGCACACCTTCCGCCGGGGGCGCGCCCGTCCCGCCGGGCGCCCCCGGCGTGGGCGTCCGCCGGGCGGTCGGCCTGTTCGCCGCTCCGCTCGGCACCGCCGGTTACGTTCTGTGGGTCGGGCACCGGACCGGGAAGGGCCCGTTCGGGTATCTCGACGTACAGGCGGGCTGGCGGAACGGGTTCGACGGCGGCTTTGCCTTCGCCCGGTTCACGGCAGAGAAGTTCACGTCGTTTCCGTCGGCCCCTGCGGGGCTCGGGCTGATCGTCGGGGTCGGCCTGCTGGTGTGGCTGTACGTGCTCTGCGCACGGCAGCGCCAGCCGCTCCCACTGCTGGTGTACGCCGGCACGGTCGCCGTCCTCGCCCTCTGCGCGTCGAGCTACTTCGGCTCGAAACCGCGTCTGCTGATGCCCGCCTTCCCCTTGTTGCTGCCCCTCGCCCTGCCCCTGTCGCGGCTGCGTACGCCCAGGTCGACGCTGGTGGTGGGGTCCGTCGCGGTGGCCTCGGCGGTGTACGGCGCCTTCTGGCTGAACGGCTCCGGACCGCCCTGAAAGGCCCCGCGGGCCCCGCCCGCCCCCTCCCCTTGCCGACGGGCGGTGAGCACCGGGGAAAATTTGCGCCGACCTTCGGTGAACGCATTCCAAAAGCGCGATAAAACCACCCTCTCGAATGATCAAAAGAATTGAAGGCGGCGACGGTCGGAGATTGCCGATTCGAGGAAAACAAAGGCCACCTTGAGAGCGATCCCACATCACATCGTCATTACAAAGCCGCTGATTCGCCAGGACTGGCCGTTCACTCCCTGTAACGTCGATTGGGTGCGTACCGAACGGAAGACCACCCGTCTGGACCGGGTGTTCGCGAGGCTGGATCGTGAGCCGGAACGACCGGCCCACCTCGACGTGCCTCGAATGAGCCGGCACCGGACGGTGCTCTTCGGCTCCACCCTGGCCTTCTACCTGGCGATCGTGTGGGCCGTCGTCACCGCGTCCTGGCTGGTCCGGCTGGACTGGCAGGTGATGTTCTTCCGCCCGTACGAGCAGTGGGCGGAGCTGCACGCCTTCGTCGACTACTACGTGGTGCTCGGCCAGCGCGGCCCGACCGCGGTGATGGTGGCGGCCTGGCTGGGCTGGCGCTCCTGGCGGCAGCACACCCTGCGTCCGCTGCTCGCGCTCGCGGTCTCCCTGCTGCTGCTCAATTTCACCGTCGGTGCCGCGAAGTACGGCATGGGACGCCTCGGACCGCATTACGCGACCGAGATCGGCTCCAGCGAGATGTGGCTCGGCGGCAGCATATTTCCCAGCGGTCACACCGCGAACGCCGTGGTGACCTGGGGAATCCTGGCCTATCTGGCCTCCACTCCGAGAGCGCGGCGCTGGCTGTCCGCCGTGTCCGCCGTGACCTCGCTCGGTGTCGGACTGTCCACCGTCTACCTCGGCACCCACTGGCTGAGCGACGTCCTGCTCGGCTGGGTGGCGGGCCTGCTGATCCTGCTGGCCCTGCCCTGGTTCGAGCCGCTGATCGCCCGTGCCGAGGACCGGATCTTCGACCGGCGCGACCACTGGCGGGACCGCTGGTACGCCCGGCGGGGCCGGACGGCGCCCGCGGCCCCCGTCGCGACGCCGGTCATGCTCAAGCCACTCACCGGCCGTGAGGCCGGCGCGGCTCCCGAACCGGTCTCCGCGTCCCGCCCGGCCGGCCGGTCACCCGCCTATCTGGCGCCGGGGCCGCACTCGACGCGCGCGGAGCGCACACCGCTCACCCCGGCCGGCAGCCGCCGCCCGCCGCACGGCGAACGTCATCCGCGCGGCAACACCCCGGCAACCCGCTCCTGACGGTCCCGCCGGGCCCCGCGGCGACAGCCCGGTACGCACACCCCTGCCCCGGTTTCCTCGTGGAACCGGGGTCGTCGCCGCGTCTCAGCCCTTCCAGGACCGCGCCACCGTGCCGTCCTTCACCTCGAAGTTCAGCCGTCCCACGCGGTACTCCATGGTGATGACCGTTCCCGGCGGCAGCGACCGGACCGCCGTCCAGCCGCGCTCGCGCGCGAGGCGCTCGGCCCGGTCCACGGGCAGGCCCACATAGGCGTCCGGGCTGTCGTCGGGTTCCGCGGAAGGTGTCGGAATGGATGCCATACGGTCACGCTATGCCCTGCCCCGCGGACAGGGAAGGCCGGACCGGGAACACCTGCCCGAGATCCCTCGGCGGTCACACTTCTGTCACAGGATCACGACAGACGTTTACGCCTACGCCCATCACACGAATGGGTGATTCGAAGCCTCTCCGAACGCGGTCGAACGTAATTCCCGGACATCGCGCCGGGGGTCGCGGATAAACCCGGCGGAGCGTTTCTGAAGAAACACCCGGCCCGTTCGGGTCATTCCATTCCGTCGCCATGACGACAGGTGCGCACTCCGAAGGGCGGGGCCGTACGGAAACTCACGGTTCCTTCACAGGATCCACCCGCCCCGCCCGCCGGCCGGTACGGGCGGTCCCGCGCGGCACGGTCACCACGCGGTCCGGCGTCAGCTCGCCGCGCCGGACCCCTCCGCCCGGGCCAGGGCGCGGGAGAGCCGGTCGCGGGCCGTGGTGATCGCGTCGGTCAGCCCGGCCGGCTCCAGCACCTGGAACTCGAAGCCCAGCAGCATCACGTGGACCACCAGGGCGTTGAAGCTCGCCGCTCCGGTGGTCAGGACGCAGGTGTCCGGTCCCTCCGCCCGCAGCGTGCCGACGGAGGGCGAGATCCGTTCCGCGGCCTCCTCGACGGGCACCAGCAGCCGTATCGCGGCCTGCGAGGCGTACACGCGCGTGGAAACGCCCCGGGACACATAGGCGGCCAGATCCTCGGCCGGGGGCTCGCGCGGGACGAAGCGCGGGCCGTGCGGGGGCCTGGGCGTGACGCGGTCCACCCGGAAGGTACGCCAGTCCTCGCGGCCCAGGTCCCAGGCAACCAGGTACCAACGGCGTTCCGAGCACACCAGACGATGCGGTTCCACAGTGCGGCGACTCGTCGCGCCGTCGTGACCGCGGTACTCGAAACGCAGACGTTCGGTGTCACGGCAGAGCTGGGCGAGTTCGGTGAGCACGGCCGGGTCGACGGCGTCGGCGCCCGGTCCGCGCAGCATCGGCACGGTGACGGCGTTCAGGGCGCCCACCCGGCGGCGCAGCCGGTCCGGCAGCACCTGTTCCAGCTTGGCCAGGGCCCGCACCGAGGTCTCCCCGATGTCTTCGATGCCCTGCCCGGCCGCCGTACGCAGCCCGACCACGACGGCGACGGCCTCGTCGTCGTCCAGCAGCAGCGGCGGCAGCTCGGCGCCCGCGCCCAGCTGGTAGCCGCCGCCGGTTCCGGGGCTGGCGCTGACGGGGTAGCCGAGCACCCGCAGCCGGTCCACATCGCGGCGCAGGGTCCGGGAGCTGACCCCGAGCCGCCCGGCCAGATCGGCCCCGGACCACTCGCGGTGGGCCTGGAGCAGGGACAACAGACGCAGCAGTCGTGCCGAGGTCTCCAACATGGGCCGAGTCTGCCAGCCTCACGGACAGTCACTGTCCGCGACGAGGTGGACCCCGTCCGGACGCCGGAACCCGGCGGCCGCCCGGACGGGGCCTCTCCTCACCTCACCACCCGGTGCCTCCGGGGCGGATCAGAGCACGAGACGCTGACCGGGCAGGATCACATCGGGATCGCCGCCGATGACGGCCTCGTTGGCGGCGTGCAGCTGTTGCCAGGTGGTGCCGTGCCGGGCGGCGACGGCGCTCAGCGTGTCGCCCTCACGGACGGTGTAGTCACCGCCGGACGAGCTGCGGGCCGCGCTGCCCGACGACTGGACCGGCGCCTTCGACGGGACCGACTCCTTCGGCTGGGCCGGCCGGCTCGACGACGTCGACCGCCGGGAGGGCTCCGCGGGCTGCACGGGCTTCGCCGGGACTTCCTGGGCGGTCACCGAGTCGGCACCGGGTGCGCTCCCGGACGCCCCGGCACGTGCCGAGCAGGTGGGCCAGGCGCCCCACCCCTGGCCTCGCTGGACCTTGGCGGCGATGGTGATCTGCTGGGCCTTGGTGGCCCGGTCGGCGGTCGGCGCGTAGGCCGTGCCGCCGTACGCGCGCCAGGTGGAGGCGGAGAACTGGAGTCCGCCGTAGTAGCCGTTGCCTGTGTTGATGTGCCAGTTGCCGCCGCTCTCGCACTGTGCGATGCGGTCCCACACTCCGCTGTCCGCCGCCGTGGCGCTGCCGGCCGAGGCCAGCAGTCCGAGGGGCGCGAGCAGCGCCGCGCCTGCCAGAGCCGCCGCCGTACGGGTCTTCCGGGTCTCCTGGGTCTCCTGGGTCTTCCGGATCCTGCGGGCGTCGCCGCGGGTGGTGTCGGCACAATCGGACATGCAGTTCCCTCTCTACGGACCCGGGGTCCCCGGAGCGGACGCCACCGCCGCGTCATGGGACGCGGCATGTCGCGCTCGCCCCGTCCGCCGTCGGGTCGTGCGAGGGATCCGGTGGTGCGGTGGATCCGGATGGTGCGGTCGGCGGACGTTCCCGAGCGGTGCTCACTGCACACGGCGGAGGAATCTAGGCAGCCGACCGGGCCGGCATCAAGCAACTCACCGTCTTCGCAGACCAGTTCAGCATTACCCTCGGTAGCGTCAGTTTCAGGACACCCACTTCATTCACTGATTTCACGATTTATCAACCAGCGGGCTCTCTGGCCTGTGAGCTACTTCACCCGCTCAACTACGTTGACACGTCGAATAGTTGACAATGAGTGTCCGGTTCCGCGCGGGAAGTGACCGTGTGCGCAGGATGGTTCGATTCCGTTCCCTCCCGGGCGTGACTCCCGCCACAGATCGCCCGTTGTCATCTGTATGAGCCGGGGGCACGCCCCGGACCACGGGCCGGGACCCCCCGGCCTCGCCACGCACCGCATCCCGAGGGAGCCACCCGTGCCGCGCATGCTCGACGTCAGCAACGAGGTACGCGCCGAGATCGGCGACGAAGAAGCCGACCGCCTGCTCGCCGGAGATTCCGCCCCGGGCGGTTACGACTGCACCTCCTGCCGCACACCGGGCAATCCGGAGCAGGAGCGGACCAGCACTGTCCTGTTCATCGGGGACGAGACCGCCGTCCTCGCCTTCGCCCACTCCACCTGCCTGCCCTCGCAGGTCGTCCAGGTCACCGAGGAGCAGCTCCTGGGCGCCGCGCGGTCCTTCAACGGCGACGCCACAGCCCCGGCGGCGCCCGCGCAGGCCGCACAGACGGCCCCGGTGCCGGCTGCTCCCCATCAGGCCGCGGCGCCGTACGTCGTGCCCGAGCAGGCCGTACTCGGCGTGACCAGCGGACTGGTCCTGATCGCCGGGGAACTGCACCCGGCCCTGGTCGTCGAGCCGACCGCGCCGGTGGCACGGCCCGGTTCCCTCGGGTCCGGCGACGACTTCCTGCCGCTGCTCATCGAACAGGGCTTCATGCCCGTGACCGAGCTGTCCACCGCACCGTCCGTACTGCACGGCTGGTCGGTTCTGCTGGCCGTGGGGCAGCTGCACGCGGTGCTCCAGCCGAACCCGAACGGCGGGCAGCCGGTGGCCTGGTGGCAGGCGCACCAGCCGCTCCAGGTCACCGAGAGCTGGCGGGCGGCCGCCAACAAGCACCAGCAGGTGCTGCTGTTCGCGGCTCCGGTCGGTTCGATCGGCCGTCAGCCGCGCGAGGACCTGCTGCGCGACGCGCTGGACAGGGCCGCGGCGAACGGAAGGCTGGTCACGGCGGCCCTACCGCTCGCCGGTCTCTGACCGGCGGTCGAAGGACAGCTGACGGCCGACGGCCGATGAGCTCGGCTGACACCCGGCTGCCGACCGACAGGCCGGTGACCGGCGAAAACCCGTGCCCCGGCCGCATCCCTTACCGGGCGGGGTCGTTTGGAGATACGTGCACGCATACGACGCTCCCCGCCGCCGGCCCTTCCCGTTGGTCCCCGCCCCCGTGCGGTCGGCTCAGGACTCCGCGGGCGGCCCTTCGGCCACGCCGATCTACGACGCGCTCTACGCCGAGTACGTGAAGTCCTTCCGCTCGCTGCCGGGTGACCGCAGCGGCGAGGAGAAGCTGGGCTTCGCCGCCTTCGGAGGCGTCCCGCACACTACGGGCTCGTCCGTCGGCCACGGCTCGGGGGCGTTCGGCGGTTCCGTCGGCGGCGGGTCGTACGGCGCCTACAGCGCGGGGGCGAGCAGCGCCCGGCAGAGCGCGGGGCAGCAGCCGCAGTGGCAGCGCGTCTCGGCGGTCGGCCGGCACGCCATCGAGAGGCCCCACGTGCCGGCGGCCCTGCCCCCGGCCCCGCGCCGGGAGACCTGACCGAGGGCGCCGGGCCCGGCGACGGCGCCGGGGGGGGGGGGGGGGGCCGGCCCGCCGCCCCCCCCCCCCCCCCCCCGCGGGGGGGCGCCCCCCGGCGGGCCCCCCCCCCCCCCCCCCCCCCCCGCCCCCCCCCCCCCCCCCCCCCCCCCCCGCGCCCCCCCCCGGGGGCCGCGCCGGGGTCGGGGTGTCAGGTGCGCGAGCCCGTCATGGCGAGCGAGTGCAGGAACCGCATCAGCGTGATCAGTACGTCCCG